>JALUFY010000242.1 GCA_027051995.1 Hyphomicrobiales bacterium | reverse complement strand
GGCCGGGGAAAAGCGCTTCGCCGTGCGCGGCACGCCCGCCGATTGCGTCATCATGGCCACCTGCCATGTCATGCCCGCCAGCCCGGACATCATCATCTCCGGCGTCAATTCCGGCCAGAACATCGCTGACGACATCACCTATTCCGGCACCGTCGCCGCCGCCATGGAAGGCGCGGTGCTGGATATTCCCTCCTTCGCCCTGTCGCAATGCTATGGCATCGAGCACATGGACGGCATCCCCTGGGAGGTGGCCCGCGCTCACGGCGCGCAGGTCATCCGCGCCCTTCTGGACGCCGGGCGCGGTGGCGGCTGGCTGTTCAACATCAATTTCCCCGACTGCGCCCCCGCGCGGGTGCGCGGGATGGCCGTGACGGAGCAGGGCAGGCGCGATGTCAATCAGCTCATCGTCGAGCGGCGCACGGATTTGCGCCGCCGCCCCTATTACTGGCTGGGCTTTCGCCGCGAGGTGGGCGATCCGCCGGAAGGAACGGACTTGCACGCGGTGAAAAACCGCCTGATCTCCGTCACGCCGCTGCATCTCGATCTCACCCGCCGGCAAAGCCTGGCCGCCCTGCGCCGCCAGCTTGACGGGCCGCTCAAGCCGTGAATGATGGGGACATGACGGAAGATCATCACAAGGCCCGCCTCATCATGGCCCTGCGCCACAACGGCATCAGGGACACCCGCGTGCTGGAGGCCATCGAATCCATCCCGCGCGATCTCTTCGTGCCGGAAACCTTCCGTGACCAGGCCTGGGCCGACATGGCCCTGCCGATTTCCTGTGGCCAGACCATCTCGCAGCCCTATATCGTTGCCTACATGACACAGGAGCTGGAGCTTGAGCCCTCCACGCGGGTGCTGGAAATCGGCACGGGATCGGGCTATCAGGCCGCCATTCTCTCCCGCCTGGCCCGCCGCGTCTATACGGTGGAGCGCCACCGGGCTCTGATGGAACAGGCGCGCGCGCGCTTTGAAAAACTCGGTTTGCGCAATATCGAAACGCGGCTGGGCGACGGCTCCAGGGGCTGGCCGGAGGCCGCGCCCTTCGACCGCGTCATCGTCACCGCCGCCGCGGGCAGAACGCCTCCGGCCCTTCTCGACCAGCTCGCCGGGGGCGGCGTCATGATCATCCCGGTGGATTCCGGCCCCCTGTATCAGAAGCTGATCCGCATCCGCCGCACCCCGGAGGGCTTCGAGCGCGAGGAGCTGCTGCCCGTGCGCTTCGTCCCCCTGCGCAAGGGCATCGCCCGCAAGGGCTGAGACACCCGCCCCTCCGCGCCGCCCGTGGCCATCTTCCGCCGCCCGGGCGGAAAAGGCGGGACAAGGCTTGACCCGCGCCGGATGGGGGGGCACAAGGTTTCCAGGAAGATTCCCTTTTTCAAGCCGCTTACCCGCATCCGTATGCGGAGACTGAGCAGGAGACCCCGCATGATCACCCTGACCTTTCCCGACAAGTCCACGCGCCAATACGAAACCGGCGTCACCGGCGCGGATGTCGCCAGATCCATCTCGAACTCGCTGGCCAAGAAGGCCCTGGCCATCGAGGTGAATGGCGAATTGCGCGATCTCTCCGATCCGCTGGAGGCCGATGCCGTCGTGCGCGTCATCACCCGCGACGATCCCGAGGGGCTGGAGCTGATCCGCCATGACGCCGCCCACGTCATGGCCGAGGCCGTGCAGGAGCTCTGGCCCGGCACCCAGGTGACCATCGGCCCGGTGATCGAAAACGGCTTCTACTACGACTTCTTCCGCAACGAGCCCTTCACCACCGAGGACTTGCCCAGGATCGAGAAGAAGATGCGCGAGATCATCGCCCGCAACGCGCCGCTGACAAAGAAGGTGCTGCCGCGCGAGGAGGCGATCAAACTTTTTCGTGACATGGGCGAGGACTTCAAGGTCGAGCTCATCGAATCCATCCCCGGAGACGAGGATGTGAAGATCTATTCCCAGGGCGAATGGTTCGATCTCTGCCGCGGCCCGCATCTGCCCTCCACCGGCAAGATCGGCGACGCCTTCAAGCTGATGAAGGTGGCCGGGGCCTACTGGCGCGGCGATGCGAACCGCCCCATGCTGACCCGCATCTACGGCACCGCCTGGGCCGACAGGAAGCAGCTGAAGGATTATCTGCACCGCCTGGAAGAGGCCGAGAAGCGCGATCACCGCAGGCTGGGCCGCGAGATGGATCTGTTCCATTTTCAGGAGGAGGCCCCCGGCTCCGTCTTCTGGCACCCGAAGGGCTGGACGGTTTTCGGCGAGCTGATGAACTATCTGCGCCGCGTGCAGCGCAAGGCCGGTTATGTGGAGGTCAACTCGCCCGACATGATGGACCGCGCCCTGTGGGAGCAGTCCGGCCACTGGGAGAAGTTCCGCGAGAACATGTTCATCACCGAGACGGAGGACGAGCGCGTCTTCGCCCTCAAGCCGATGAACTGCCCCGGCCATGTGCAGATCTTCAAGCATGGTCTTAAGAGCTACCGCGAATTGCCCGTGCGCATGGCGGAATTCGGCAAGGTGCACCGCTACGAGCCCTCCGGCGCGCTGCATGGTCTGATGCGCGTGCGCTCGTTCACCCAGGACGACGCCCACATCTTCTGTTCCCATGAGCAGATCGAGGAGGAGTGCATCCGCGTCCACAGGTTGATCCTCGATATCTACAAGGACTTCGGTTTCGAGGATGTGCGCATCAAGTTTTCCGGCAGGCCGGAAAAGCGCGTCGGCTCCGACGAGGTCTGGGACGCAGCCGAGGCGGCGCTGAAAGCCGCCGTGGAGCACGCCGGCGGCGAATACGAGCTGAACCCGGGGGAGGGGGCCTTCTACGGCCCCAAGCTGGAATACGTGCTGCGCGACGCCATCGGCCGCGACTGGCAGTGCGGCACCGTGCAGCTGGATTTCAACCTGCCCGGCCGCTTCGGCGCCTTTTACATCGGCGCCGACAGCGAAAAGCATACCCCCGTCATGATCCACCGCGCCATGTTCGGCTCGCTGGAGCGCTTCTTCGGCATCCAGCTGGAGCATCACGCCGGCCACCTGCCGCTGTGGCTGGCTCCGGTGCAGGCCGTTGTGGCCACCATCACGTCGGACGCCGATGACTACGCCACGCGGGTGGTGGAGCGGCTGAGGGCCGCCGGCCTGCGCGCCGAGGCCGATCTGCGCAACGAGAAGATCAACTACAAGGTGCGCGAGCACTCGCTGGCCAAGGTGC
>JALUFY010000241.1 GCA_027051995.1 Hyphomicrobiales bacterium | reverse complement strand
CTTCACCGGGGCGGCGGGCGAGGAAACCGTGCGCAAGACGGCGCAGGCGGCGGCCAGGCTGGCCGGATGCGCGCCGGACGAGGTGTTCATCGCCTCCACCGGCGTCATCGGCGAGCCCTTCGAGGCTTCCCTGCTGACCCGCCATTTCGATGCGCTGTTCGCCCAAGCGGGGAGCATCGGCTGGCATGAGGCGGCGCGCGCCATCATGACCACCGACACCTACCCGAAGGGCGCGTCAGCGGCCGCGCGGCTGAATGGCGAAACGGTCACCCTTTGCGGCATCGCCAAGGGCTCGGGCATGATCGAGCCCAACATGGCCACCATGCTGTCCTTCGTCTTCACCGACGCGGCGGTCCCGGCGGACATTCTGCAAACCCTCGTCAGGCGCGCGGCGGACAAAAGCTTCAATTGCATGACGGTGGATTCGGACACCTCCACCTCCGATACCCTGCTGCTGGCCGCCACGGGCGCGGCGGGCAACGCGGCGGCGTTCTCCGGCGCGGATGATCCCGCCCTTGCGGATTTCGCCCGCGCGCTGGAGGATGTCTGCGCCGGTCTGGCCCGGCAGGTGGCGCGCGACGGCGAGGGGGCCAGCAAGTTCGTCACCATACGGGTGGAGGGCGCGCGCACGCAGGCGGACGCCAAATTGGCCGCCAAGGCCATCGCCAATTCGCCGCTGGTCAAGACGGCCATCGCCGGAGAAGACCCCAACTGGGGCCGCATCGTCATGGCGGCGGGCAAATCCGGGGCGGAGTTTGATCAGGCCAAACTGGATATCGACATCGGCGGCATCCCCGTGGCGCGCGCCGGCATGGTGGTTCCCGGCTATGACGAAACGCCCGTGGCGGAACACATGAAGGGCCTGGAGATCGATATCCAGCTCAACCTCGGCGCGGGCGAAGGCGCGGCCACCGTGTGGACATGCGACCTGACGCACGAATACATATCCATCAACGCCGATTACCGCTCCTGACGGGCCCGTATACACCCGGCCCGGCAACCTCCCGTTAACCCTGCCATCAATCAGCGCCGCGGGATGAATCGCCCGTTAAGGGCCGCCGCCCGATAGTGCCGCCATGACAAAGCGCAAGGACATCGTGCTGGTGGCGGCCTGCGCCCTGGTGGACGCGGACAACCGCGTGCTGCTGGCGCGCCGCCCCGAGGGAAAGAGCATGGCGGGGCTGTGGGAGTTTCCCGGCGGCAAGCTGGAGGCGGGCGAAACGCCGGAAGAGGCGCTGATTCGCGAGCTGCGCGAGGAGCTCGGCATCGAGGTGGCCACGCCGTGCCTTGCGCCGCTGAGCTTCGCCAGCCACGATTACGGGAGCTTTCATCTGCTGATGCCGCTCTATATCTGCCGCAAGTGGAAAGGGTTTGTCACGGCACGGGAGGGCCAGCAGCTGACATGGGCGCGCAAGCAGGCGCTGCGCGATTACGCCATGCCGCCGGCGGACGAGCCGCTGGTGGCGCATCTGCTGGACGCCCTGCCATGAGGAGGGGACACACGCACATGAAACCGGCAAACGACGAGGCAAGCCTGATTTTCTCCAGCGAAGAGACAGACAACCCGCCCGTCTCGCGCGAGGTGGCCCTGATCGCGCTGGTGCTGGCGACGGCCGTCATCATCGTCATGGTCAGCGCCGCCAAGGGTCTGGCGGGGGCCGGATGGCTGAATATCTTCTGAGGGCTCAGCAAAGGCTTGAACCGGGCGCACCTTTCGGCTATTGCCAACACTGCCCGGCCAAGATGGCGGGCCGTCATGTGCGGAGAGGTGGCCGAGTGGTCGAAGGCGCACGCCTGGAACGCGTGTAGGCGGGTAACCGTCTCGTGGGTTCGAATCCCACCCTCTCCGCCATTTTCCTGTCTCCCGCGCTCCTGTTTCTTCATCGCAAACGCGCCTTGCGGGGCGCTTGCCGACATGGCGCTTGGCCTTGGGCGGAAAAAGGCTTACATATGCGCGAACCCATTTTCGCAAACGCAAGACAGGACGATCTGAAAGCCCATGGCGAAGGAAGAACTGCTCGAATTCGAAGGCACGGTCACCGAACTGCTGCCCAACGCCACGTTCCGCGTCAAGCTGGACAATGATCACGAGATCATCGCCCATACGGCGGGCAAGATGCGCAAGAACCGCATCCGCGTGCTGGCCGGCGACAGGGTGCTGGTGGAGATGACGCCCTACGACCTGAGCAAGGGCCGCATCACCTATCGTTTCAAGTAGGCCGCCGTTGAGCGCGCCGCGCGCACCGGGAAGGAGCGCACATGGCGGATGATACCGTAAAGCTGGTGCTGGCCAGCGCCTCGCCGCGCCGTCTGGCGCTGCTGGAGCAGGCGGGGCTGAGCCCTGACCTGCTCAACCCCGTGGACATCGGCGAGACGCCGCAAAAGCGCGAGACACCACGCGCCTTCGCCCTGCGCATGGCGCGGGAAAAGGCCGCCGCCGCCCAGGGCGCGCCGCTGGTGCGGGCGCTTTCCGGGCCCGTCCATATCCTCGCCGCCGATACCGTGGTGGCCGTCGGCCGGCGCATTCTGGGCAAGGCGGACACCATCGAGGCCGCCGCCCGGGCGCTGAAACTGCTCTCCGGGCGCTCCCACAAGGTGCTGACGGCCATCTCACTGGTGACGCCGGACGCCGCCACGCGCACCCGCATCGTCGAAACGAAGGTGCGCTTCAAGCGCCTGTCGCGCGACGACATCGACACCTATCTGGCCTGCGACGAATGGCGCGGCAAGGCCGGGGCCTACGCCATCCAGGGGCGCGCCGGGGTCTTCGTGCGCCACATCAACGGCTCCTACACCAATGTCGTCGGCCTGCCGCTCTACGAGACGGTCAATCTGCTGACCGGCAACGGCTTTCCCGTCCATTACATGTGGATGCACGGCTCCGGAGACACGCTGGCATGACGGAGAAGAAAGCGGACAAGGAAGGCACGGCGGGCAAGGACAACGTCACGCCCCTGCGCCCGCCGCGCCCCTGCCCGGTGTGCGGCAGGACAAGCGCGCGCGAATTTCATCCCTTCTGCTCGCGCCATTGCGCCGATGTCGATCTCAACCGCTGGCTGAAGGGCGCCTACGCCATCCCGGTGGTGGAGGAAGACGGCTCCATCCCCGATGGCGGGGACGGAGAAGGGCGCTAGGACGGTGGAAACGCTGCTTTTCGCCAAGATTCTCGTCACCATGACGGTGGTCACCGGCCTGTCCCTGAT
>JALUFY010000240.1 GCA_027051995.1 Hyphomicrobiales bacterium | reverse complement strand
ATAGACGGGCGGGCCGTCGGGGCGGGCGGGCATGTCCATGAGGATGGCGCGCTCCCCGCCGGGAACCGTGACGTATTCATAACGCCGCGCGGAGGCGTCGCCCTGCAGGAAGGCGCGCTCAATGGGCGCATCAGCGAAATGCCTTTTGAGAAAGGCGCGGATGGCGGAGAATCTCCGCAGGGCGTGCGCCCATGCGCCGTGGCCGGCGAGGGTGGCGGTGCGCCCCCCGGTTTCATCAAAGTCCAGGGTGATTTCCAGCCTGTCCGGCGGCGTTCGCGGCAGTCTGTCCGGCCATTCCACCAGCAGGACATGATCGCGGGCCAGCTCGTCGAGCCCCAGCTCGTCCGCCTCGAAGGGATCGCCCAGCCGGTAGAGATCGGCATGGGCCACGGGCACGCGGGTGAAATCATAGGGCTGCACGAGGGTGAAGGTGGGGCTTGGCGCCTCGAATTCGCCCATATGGGGAGCCAGGGCGCGGATGAAGGCGCGCGCCAAGGTGCTCTTGCCCGCGCCCAGGCCGCCGGAAAGCAAAATCCATGTGCCGGGCGCGGCGAACAGCGCCAGTTCGCGGCCCAGGGCGCTTGTGGCGGCCTCATCGGGCAGGCGCAGGGTGATGGAAACCGGGGCGTCCTTTTGCGGGGCTGGAGCGGGCATGGCGGCTCAGGAGGCCTCCGCCCGCCGCTCGCGCCCGCCCGCCGCGCCACTGGACGCGGCGGCGAAGGGAAAGCGGCAGATGACCGTCGTGCCCTCGCCGGCGCGGGAGATGATGTCCACGGAGCCGCCATGCAGCTCCACGAGGCTTTTCACCAGCGGCAGGCCGAGGCCGGGGCCGCGATGGCCGCCGGGAGAGGGACGGGCGGAAAAGCGCTTGAAGGCCTCGCCCAGGGTCTCGGCGTCCATGCCCGCGCCCTGATCGGCCACCCACAGCTCGATGCCGTCCCTGGCCCGGCGCGCGCCCATGCTGATTGCGCCGCCGGAATCGGAAAAGCCGATGGCGTTGGACAGAAGATTGGAGAGTATCTGTTCAAGGCGGCGTCTGTCGCCCTCTAGGCGGCTGGCGTCGGCGGCCAGCTCGATCTTCAGCGTCAGATCGCGGCGCTCCAGACGCGCCGCCAGCGAGCGGGCGGTGTTCTCCAGCAGTTCGGCCACATCAAGGGTTTCGATGTTCAGCTCCATCTGGCCGGCGTCGATGGTGGTCAGGTCGAGAATGGTGTCGATGGTGCTCTTCAGCTGGGTGGCGGAGGCGTGAATGTCGCTGACGTATTCCTTCTGCTTTTCATTGAGCTTTCCGGCGATGCCGTATTCCATGGTCTCGGCGAAGCCGATGATGGAGGTCAGGGGCGTGCGCATTTCGTAGGAGATGGAGGAGAGGAAATCCGATTTCAGCCGGTCGGCGGCCATGAGCGCCTCGTTGCGCTCGCGCAGGGCGCGGGCGGCCTTGGCCGAATCGGTCATGTCGAACCATGTGGCCAGGGTGTTGCCGTCGGGCAGCGGCACGATCACGCTGTCGAAAACCCGCTCGTCGGCCAGATTGATGCGGGCGCTGACGGTTTGGCGCGCCTGGCTCATGCCGGTGACGCAATATTTCAGGTTGTCCCACCAGGCCTCGTCATCGGCCAGGGCGCGGGCGCGGGCGATGATCTGATCAACGTGCGGATGGCCGTCGAGGAAATCCTTGTCCAGATTCCAGAAGCTGGCGAAGGCGGGGTTGTAGAGGCGCAGGCGGCCATTGGTGCCGAACAGGGCCACGGCCTCGTAGAGGTTGTCGAGGGTTTCGCGCTGAACGCCCATGAGTTCGGCGTAGCGGCTCTCAAGGCGCAGCTTCTCGGTGATGTCCTCGTAGAGATAGATGACGCCGCCCTGGGGGTGGGGCTCGGCGAGAATGCGCAGGGAGCGCCCGTCGGGCAGGTGCCACTGGGTATCGGAGCCTTCCAGGGCGGTGTAGATGGCCAGATGCTCCTCCTTCCACTGGCGGAAGTCGGCCCTTTCGGGCAGCTGGCGCGATTCGCGCAGGCGGTCGAGGATTTCATCCTCCAGCGGGCGCTCAGCCAGCCATTCCCCGTCCAGCCCCCACAGGCGGGCATAGGCGCGATTGGCGAAGACCAGCCGCCTGTCCTGGCCGAAAATGGCGATGGCCGTGGCCAGCTTGTCCAGGGTGCCGGTGTGGGCGGCGATATGGCTCTTCAGCTCCTGGCGCAGGGCCTCGTTGGCGGTGATGTCCACCGCCCAGCAGGCCACGCCCACGGACTGCCGGACCTCGTGAATGTCCATGATGCGCTTTTCGCCGCGAATGACCGTGCTGCCGCGCAGAAGGCGGCGGCCGCTTCCGTCATCCTCCTTCACCACGGTGACGTTTTCCGGGCTGAACAGCGCGGTTTCCCCGGCGGCGGCGACGGCGGCGTCATCGGCCTCCACGGCATCGAGCCAGGCGCGGTTGGCCCACAGCAGCCTGCCATCGTCATCACGCAGCCAGACGGGCATGGGGGCGGTGTCCATGAGGGCCGAGAGGCGCTCCACCTGCTCGCCGAGCAGGCGGGTGTCGGAAACCATTTCCATGGCCGCCAGGCGCTCTCCGGCGACGGGGCGGAAGCGCAGGACGATGTTGTATCCGGCGGCGCGGCCATCGGCCTCCAGCAGTTCGCCGGCCTTCGTGTGAACGGAGATGTTGAAGGCCTGGCCGGAGCCGCGCAGCACCTTCAGCGCCTCCTTCAGGGCGGCCACGGACTTTTCGTCCAGCCACTTGCCGAAGCGCGCGAGGTCTTCGCCGTTGCGCGGCACGCCGGGAATGAGATGCAGGCGGGCGGAGACGCGGGCGGGCTTTTCCTCGCGGCCCTCCCAGACGATCATGGCGTGCGGCTCGGCGCTGAGCAGGGCCTCGGTCTGCGAAAGCTCATGCTCCAGCTCGCCGATGCGCTGGCGGGCGCGGGCGTTGTCGCGGTTGAGCTTGCGCACCATGATGACCGACCAGGCGGCCACGGCCAGCGCCAGAGCACCCGCCGCCAGCGCCCCGGCGGGCAGGTTCTGCGTCAGGAACACGGGCGCGGCCCGGGCCGGAATGGCGCCCGCCGCCGTCAAGGCCGCCGAAAGCGCCGTCAATTTCGCGGTTTTTGCCGTTGCTGGAATCATGTTCGCCGGGCGCCCCGTCCCCAGGTTTGCGTTGCCTCACTGGTATTTGCGGTAACTGGTTGGAAAGCCGGCCCTGTCCCGGGCTTTCC
>JALUFY010000239.1 GCA_027051995.1 Hyphomicrobiales bacterium | reverse complement strand
CGAGGTTCATCTTTCGGCCTCGGCGCTCGGGCTGGTGACGGCGGCCTATCTGATCGGCTTCGCGGGCTTTCAGATCCCGCTGGGCATCCTGCTGGACAGGTTCGGCCCGCGCCATGTGCAGGCAGCGCTTTTTACCCTGGCGGCGGCGGGCGCGCTGCTCTTCGCCTCCGCCCACGGAGCCGTGACGCTGGCGCTGGCGCGCGGGCTGATCGGCGTCGGCTGCGCGGGCGGGCTGATGGCCGGTTTCAAGGCGGTGGCGGATTTCTCTCCGCCGGAGCGGCGGGCGCTCTACAACTCCTTCATCATGGCCGCCGGCGGGCTGGGGCTGCTCACCGCGGCGGTGCCGGCGCGCATGGCGGCGGACGCCTTCGGCTGGCGCGGGTTGTTCGTCGGCATCGCGGCGCTCTCGGCGCTGGCGGCGGCGGGGATCTTTCTCGCCGTGCCGGAACGGGCCCGAAAGGGCCACGCGGAGAGCCCGCGCGCCATGCTGAGCGGGCTGAAGACGGTGTTCTCCTCCCCGGTCTTCTGGCGCGCCGCGCCGCTGGCGGCGCTCACCTCCGGCTCGCAGATCGCCATCCAGACGCTGTGGGCCGGGCCGTGGTTCATGGACGTGGCGGGGCTGGACAAGGCCGGCGCGGCGCGCATGATGAGCGTGCTGGCGGTGGGCTTCTTCACCGGAACCCTGCTCAACGGCGCGCTGGCCGACCGGCTGGGCGCGCGCGGCGTCCCGCTGGACAAGGTGATGCTGGGCTTTCTGCTGGCCTACATGGCCGCCCAGGCCATCGTCATCTCCGGCTATGCGGGGCCGGGCATGGCGGCGGTGTGGTTCGTCATCCCGATGACCGGCCAGGCGGGCATTCTGGCCTATCCGCTGCTGGCGGCGCATTTCGGCGCGCGGCTGGCCGGGCGCTCCAACTCCGGGATCAATCTGCTGGTCTTCGCCGCCGCCTTCCTCGGCCAGTGGCTGATCGGCTGGGTGATCGATCTTGCCGGCTCCGGGGCGCGGCCCTATCCGCCGCAGGGCTATGCCATGGGCTTTGGCGCGCTGCTGGCGCTTCAGCTGCTGGCGCTGGCCTGGTTCGTCTTCAGCGGCTGGCGCGATTCGCGCCGATGACGAGGCGGGCGGGGATTTTCGTATCCGCTTTGAGCAGATCGCCGGTGAGGGCCTTTTCGTGATCGAAGCCGATGACCGCGCCTTTCCTCGCGGCTTCGATGCGGTTGCCGGTGATGACGGCGGAGCCCGCGCCGGGGGCGAAGGAGACGGCTATGCCCACGCCGCAGCGGCGCAGGATATTGCCGCGCGCCGTCACGTCGCGCAGATACTTCCCCCAGCCCAGCCACAGACCGGCGGTTGAAGCGTCCTCCACCACGTTGTTCTCGATCAGGGTGCGGTCTTCGGCCCATATGCCGTATCCCAGCACATCCGGCGAGGATATGCGCGGGGAAACCTCGCGGATGACGTTGCCGCGCACGATGGCCCCGTGGCCGCCGTGGTCGGCGTTGGTGACGGCGATGCCCGCCGAGGCGCGGCTTATCCGGTTGTCCTCCACCCGCGCGTTGACAAAGGCGAACTCGACGAAGATGGCCGCCTCGCCGATATCGCGGCAGTCATTGCGCAGGATGCGGCAATCATCGCCGGAGTTGTCGCGCACCGCCGAATAGGCGCAATCGTGGATGACGTTGCCGGCCACCGTGACGCCGCCGGCGCGAAAGATGTTGACTCCGTTGCCGTTGGGCCCGTCGCCTCCGGCGTCCGCGCGGATGGCGCGGATGACGTTGCCGCGCACGACAGAGCCATCAAAACGCTTGTCCTCCTGCCAGACGAGAATGCCGTTGTTGGCGCAATCCGAGACATGATTGCCGGTGATGCGCACCTCGCGCCCGCCGATGGAGAATATCGCCGCCCGCCCGTGGCCGGAAAAGCGATTGCCCTCCACCACGCCCCGGCAGCCCGTCAGGACAAGCCCGTTGCCCGCCCCGCCGGAAAAGGCGCAGCGGCGGATGGAGAGATCGCGGCAGTCATGGACGCGCAGCAGCCCGTCGCGTTCGCCCCCGGCGGTTGCGCCCCGGCCATCGAAAGCGATGTTGGAAATTTCCACCGGCCCCTTTTCGCAGGCCAGCAGGAATTCCCCGCCGGGTGCGCAGGCCAGCCGCGCGCCGGGGCGGCCCGTCATGCGCACCGGGGCGCTGATAGAGACATCGCGGGCGATAATGCGCCCCCCCGGCAATTCAAGCACCGCGCCCAGCCGCGCCGCCCGCGTCAGGGCGGCCTTCAGCCGCGCGCTCTGGTCATGGGTTGCGCCGGGCTCAAGGCCGAGCTTTGCGCCATCGAGCCGCCCGCGCCGGGCGCGCGCGCTGACGGGCCGGGCAAGCCCCGCCAGACTCAACCCCAGCGCCATGATGAACCGCCGTCTGCCCTCTCCGGTCACCGCGATAAACCTCCTGTTTCCGCCTTCTTGCGATGGATCGCAGCAAGGAACATACCGCCAGAAGGTAAAGGGTGCGGCAACAAGGCCCGGTATTTTTTGATCTGAATCAATGATAGCCCGTGTATGATTGCGCAAGCTTGAGCGCAAGTTCACAAGCGGACGCGCCCGGAGACATCCGGGACAACATGGAGGGGTTGATTGCCATGATGAAACTGTTTTTCCTGATCTATCTGCTTGCCGGGCCGACGCTGGCGGGCATCCTGATGACCGTGGCGCTGGCGGCGCGCATGTCCAACAACACCATGTATATCCTGATCGCGGCGGGCTTCCTCATCGGCCTGCCGGTCGCCTGGTTCGTGGCCAAGGCGATCGACAATCAGACAGCGGGACGCAAGGCCTGAGCGCGGGCCTTTTCCCGGCGCACATTCCGGTTTCGCCAAGCTCCCCTTTCCGGGTGGAAGGGGAGCCGTTTTTTGTGACTCTCCATAACAAAGCTGTTATGCTTGGGCCATGACAGAGCATATTCACATCCGCCAATTCGGCATTTCCCCGGGGCGCATGATCATGGGCGCGTTCCGGGGCAAACTGTGCCTGCTCGACTGGGCCGGGCGCAAGGGACGGAAAACCATCGATGCCCGCCTTGAGCGGCGGCTTGGCGCAAGGATGCGCGCGGCGGACGATCCGCTGTTCGAGGCCGTGCGCCAGCAGCTGGAGGAATATCTGGCCGGGCGCAGGCAAACCTTCGACCTGCCCCTGCTTCTGGCCGGCACCCCCTTTCAGGAAAAGG
>JALUFY010000238.1 GCA_027051995.1 Hyphomicrobiales bacterium | reverse complement strand
GGCGACTTTCACGTGGTCGCGCTGGATGGTGACGCCGAGCTGGCGCAGGCGCTTGAGGGCGCGCGAGAAGCTCTCCGGCTTCATGCCCAGGCGGGCGGCGATGAGGCCCTTTTCATAGGGCAGGTCGATATGGGCGGAGACATCGTCGCATTGCGGGCACAGGCCGACGATGAAGTCGGCGACGCGCTGGGCGCCAGTCTGGCCCTTGATGTGCTCCAGCTCCTCCACCAGCGAGCGCATGCGCCGCGAGGTGGCCGCCAGCATGCCCATGGCCAGGTCGGGGTTGGATTTGATGGCCGCCTTGAAGGAGCTGGAGAGCACCGGCAGGAGGCGGGCGTCGGCCACCACCTCGCCGGAGGCCGGATAGCGCCCGCCCAGAAACATGGCGATCTCGGCGACGGTGGAGCCCGCGCCGAAGACGCCGATGACCACCTCGTCGCCATCGGGGGAGGTGCGGGTGATCTTCACCAGGCCATCGAGGATGATGAAAAAGCAGTCGGCGCTGTCGCCCTGCTGGAAAAGCAGCTTGCCGCGCGGATAGTCGCGGGGCATGGCGCCATTGAGAACGGCCTTGAGTTCGCTGTCCGTCAGACGCGAAAAGAGCGGAATGCGGCGCAGATGCGCGAGTTCCTTTTCCTTCAGTGCGTTACGCAAATATCAGCCTCTTTACTTCTGGCGGATTGCCTGAAAGCAGGCAGACAATAGCCCAGAGAACCCGCCTTCACAACAGAACGCATGCACAAACAGCGCCTAGGCGCGGCCAAACAGACGTTTGAGCAGGGAGGGGCTCTGTTTCGCCGCTTCCTTTCTGACCTCTTCGGCCATTTCGTCAATCGTCCGCTCCGGGGGCATGCGCGAGATTGTCCAGCGCGGCATGATATGGCCCGAACAGCCACAGGAGGAGCCCATCTTGCGCGGATCGAAGACCTTGATGAAGACCGGATCGTCCCTGTCGTTCACATAGAGAAAACCGCAGTATTCCTCGCGGTGGCGCTTGCGGAGGAATTTTTCCGTCTCCGCCAGCCAGTTTTTGAAGGCGTCGCCCGGCATGGGGGCGTCCGGCAGGGCGGCGGACTTGAAATCGCGCACATACCAGCCATCGGGTGATTGCGCCAGGCTGCTCCAGAGCGCCTCGAACTGATCCCATTGCAGCAGGCCGGAGAGCCTTCCGCTGAAACAGGCGTTATAACCAACCGGCTGGCTCATGTTCCCTCCCCTTCCGTTGAAAATTGATCTGCATCATATACGGCAATGGCCCCGGCGGGCAACCGGGGCCATGTCAGAATCGCGTGAAGGAGAGGCGCGGCCTATTTGAAGCCGAGTTTCTTTAGGATTTTGGTCAGCGGGCAAAAGCCCGTGATGCCGGCCTGAAAGAGGTTCAGGCCGACGAAAACGGCGAGCCACAGCCAAGACGGCTGGCTGATGTCGGCGGCGCCGGTGGCATGGGCCAGGCCGAGGCTGACGAGAACGAAAAGACCCGCGAGGGTCATGGTGAGGCCTTGTGCGGTCATGGGTTTTCTCCGGTTTGTGCAAAATCAGGCGGCGGCGCAGCGGCCGGGCCGCCCCGTCAGTTCGCGCAGGCGCGCGCGGTCTGCTTCGTATATGCCATCGTTCTTGAGGCCTTCAAGGGTGGACTCGACGACATTCTTGCGCCATGCGGGAAGATTCTCGTCCAGCCGGTAGTGAATCCACTGCGCCTCGCGGCGCACGGCCACAAGCCCGGCTTCGCGCAGATAGGCCAGATGGCGCGAGACCTTGGGTTGCGGCACTTGCAGGGCATGCACAAGGGCCGACACCGGCAATTCGGGATCGCAGGCCAGAAGCATGATGATGCGCAGGCGGGTTTCGTCGCTCAGGGCCTGAAAGAAATGCGTGTCGGACATGGCCTGTATATGAACAGGCTTGAATATATAGTCAAGCAGATACGCCCCGTTCATGCGCAATAGATTTCCTCCAGCACTTCCATGATCTTGAGAACTTCGGCGCTGCTGATGGTATAGAAAATCTCCTTGCCCTGGCGGCGGGTGGCGACCAGCTGCTCGGCGCGCAGGCGCTGAAGCTGCTGGGAGACGGCGGCCTGACGCATGTTCAGCCGCGCGCCAAGCTCGTTGACGGATTTCTCCCCGTCCAGAAGCAGGCACAGGATGCGCAGGCGCGCCTCGTGCGAGAGGGTCTTGAGAAATTCGCTGGCCTTGCCCGCGCCCGCTTCCATCTCTCCGGGCGGAATTTTCATTTTCATCGTTTCCTCCCCCTGAGCGGCGGCGTTATTTGCCGCTGGCCTTTTTCATTTTCGCGATCAGCTGATCGAGCTTGAAAAAGAAGAACTCGTCATTGTTGTAGCCTTCCAAGCGCCCCACCTCGCGGCCCTCGCCGTCCAGCAGGACGAATGTCGGCGTGTAGTGGACGCCCGTGATGTTTTTCAGATCTCCGGGCCGCTCTTCATCCATGCTGACGATGCGCAGGGGGGCTTCGCGGCCTTCCTTTGTCTTGTAGTAGAAAACGCCGATGTCCTTTTTCCATTGCATGCAATAGGGGCAATACTTGCTGTCGAACATGACCAGCTGGGCGGCCATGAGCGGCGCCCGCGCGGCCATGAGCAGGAGGGAAAAGGTCATGAGCGCCACAAGACGTTTCATTTTTCTGCTCCTTTCGCCGCGGCGCGCGCCATGACACGGGCGGGAGCGCGGCAGTTTTTCATGCAGCGGGTATTGGGACTGGCCGGGCGGGGGGCGATGACGAAGCCCGCGCGGTTGGGCATTTTCACCCCGGGCAGGCTCTCGCGGCTGGCAATGAAATCTTCTTTGGCGATGCCGTTGATGTTGAGCAGGAAGGCGGTGAGGGCGTAGGTTTCGGCGGCGCTCAGGGAGCCTGCCTGGCCGAAGGGCATGGCGCGGCGCAGGTAATCGAACAGCGAAGGCGCGAAGGGCCAGAAGGAGCCGATGGTGCGGCGGGGGCGATCCGTGGCCAGAGAGCCCTCACCGCCGATGAGCGCGGGCATGCGCCCTGTTCCCTCTCCGAAATCGCCATGACAGGCGGCGCATTTTTCCTCATAGAGCGCCTCGCCTTGGGCCACGGAACCCGATCCCGGCGGCAGTCCCGCTCCGTCTCCGCGCACATCGGTGTCCACGGCGGCGATCTCCCCGGCGCTGGCCTGCCGCCCGATGCCCTGCCCGGCATGGGCCGGAAGGGAGGCGAAGACGGGCAGAAGAGAGATCATCAGGACGCTAAGAACCACGC
>JALUFY010000237.1 GCA_027051995.1 Hyphomicrobiales bacterium | reverse complement strand
AAAAGCGCATTGATGCGTTCTTCCCAGCCATCAAGCGCCGCCAGTCTTTCCGCGCGGCTTGCGCTTTCGTCATCGGCGATGTCGTCCACCACCCGGCAGAAGGCGTAGATGGCGAACATGGCGGCGCGCTTGCGCGGCGGCATCAGGCGCATGGCCCAGTAGAACGAGCTGGAGGCCGCCCGCGTCAGGGCGGCGGCCCGCCGCGCGGCGGCTTCCGGGGCTGGCGTTGCGCTGGCGGCCATGCCGGGCCTCACGGCTTGGCGGCGGCAAGCGGCGCGGCCTTTTGCGCGTCAAGGCCGAGGGCGGAGAAGGCCTCGGCCACGATGTGCCGGGCGGTCAGCCCCGCGTCCTCGTATTGCTCGCGCATCGAGCCGTGGGCGATGAACCTGTCGGGCACCGTCATGGGCCGCACCAGCGCCCCGCCGCGCAGGGCGTCGATGCGCGCCAGATGCTCCAGCACATGCGCGCCGAAGCCGCCTTGCGCGCCTTCCTCGATGGTGATCAGCACCTCGTGTTCGCGCGCCAGCCGCTCCACCAGCTCCGTATCCAGCGGCTTGGCGAAGCGCGCATCCGCGACGGTCGCGGAAACGCCATGTTTCTCAAGCTCGGAAGCCGCCTTCAGCGCCTCGCCCAGCCGCGCGCCAAGCGAAAGGATGGCCACCCTGGAGCCTTCGCGGATGATCCGGCCCCTGCCGATGTCCAGCAGCTGGCCGTCTTCGGGAATCTCCACCCCCGCGCCGGCCCCGCGCGGATAGCGGAAGGCGATGGGCCCCTCGTCATAGGCCGCCGCCGTGGCCACCATGTGGACAAGCTCGGCCTCGTCGGCCGCCGCCATGAGCACCATGCCCGGCAGGCAGCTCAGCGCGGTGATATCGAAGGTGCCCGCGTGCGTCGCCCCGTCGTTGCCCACCAGCCCGGCGCGGTCGATGGCGAAGCGCACCGGCAGCTTTTGCAGGGCCACGTCATGCACCACCTGATCGAACCCGCGTTGCAGGAAGGTGGAGTAGATGGCCGCGTAGGGCTTGTAGCCTTCCGCCGCCATGCCGGCGGCGAAGGTCACCGCGTGCTGCTCGGCGATGCCGACATCGAACATCCTCTCCGGGAAATGCTCCTCGAACTTGTCCAGCCCGGTGCCCGACGGCATGGCCGCCGTGATGGCGACGATTTTCTCGTCGCGCCGCGCCTCGCGGATCAGCGCCTGAGCAAAGACGGAGGTATAGCTGGGCGTGTTGGACTTGGCCGCCTTGCTCTCGCCCGTCTTGATGTCGAAGGGCGCAACGGCGTGATATTTTTCCGGGTGATCGGCGGCGAAGGGATGGCCCTTGCCCTTTTCCGTCACCACATGCACCAGCACCGGCCCCATGTCTTTGGCGTCGCGCACGTTCTCCAGAATGGGCACCAGGGTGTTCAGGTCATGGCCGTCGATGGGGCCGACGTAATAGAAGCCGAGCTCCTCGAACAGCGTGCCGCCCAGCACCATGCCGCGCGCGTATTCATCGGCCCGCGCGGCGGCGTCGCGCAGCTGCCTGGGGAACTTGCTGGCAACACTCTTGGCGATGTCGCGCAATGTCAGGAAGGGCCGCGAGGAGACGAGCCAGGACAGATAGTTGGTCAGCGCCCCCACGGCGGGCGAAATGGACATGCCGTTGTCGTTGAGGATGACGATCATGCGCTTGTCGGTGGCCCCGGCGTGGTTCATCGCCTCGTAGGCCATGCCCGCGCTCATCGAGCCGTCGCCGATGACGCTGATGATGTTCTCGTCCCGCCCGGCCAGGTCGCGCGCCGTGGCCATGCCCAGCGCGGCGGAAATGGAGGTGGAGGAATGGCCCGCTCCGAAGGGGTCGTAATCGCTTTCCGTGCGCTTGGTGAAGCCATAGAGCCCGCCGCTCCTGCGGATGGTGCGGATGCGTCCGCGCCGCCCGGTGAGGATCTTGTGCGGATAGGCCTGATGCGAAACATCCCAGATCAGCTTGTCGCGCGGCGTGTCGAAAACGTAGTGCAGGGCCACGGTCAGCTCCACCACGCCCAGCCCCGCGCCGAAATGCCCGCCGGTTTCGGAGGCCGCGTGGATCACTTCCTGGCGCAGCTCCTCCGCCAGTTGCGGCAGCTTGTCCCTTGGCAGATCGCGCAGCTCGCGCGGCGTTGCTATGGCGTCCAGCAGCGGCGTGGATATGGATTTTTCAGCAGCCATCTTGTTCCATCTCGCGCGGGACGGTGCGCCCCCGGCCATGCGCGCTCGCGCTTTCCGGCGGCATGCGCCCCCTTGTCATTGGCCCGGCAGCATAGCCCGGCTCGCGGCAAATATCCATGCCCGGCAATATGGCGGCAATGGGAAATATGCAAACATTTTGTCACCAGATCGCGCAATCGCCGCGCGGGATGTGCAAAACCGCGGCGGGCGCTCTCCGCGCTCACACATCGCGCCCGCGCCAGCTGACGCCCCGGCCCGTCATGTGCGCCAGCGCCGAGGAGGCCGTCATGGCCGCGTAAAGCAGCGCCGCCAGCGGCAAAAGCAGCGCCCAGCCCTTGCCCAGGCCGTAAAAGCGCACGATGGGCAGCATGCTCGCCGTCATCAGGCCAAAGGCCACAAGGCCGGGAAAATGCGCCCACGGCGCGCCGAACACGAATCCCGGCGGATAAAAGGCCGGCAGCACGAAGGTGAACAGCACCCCGGCCAGCGCGCCGGCGAGCATCCAGGGCGAATAGCCAAGCTGCGCATAGGCCGAGCGCGCCACCATCGCCCACAGGCTGCTCAGGGTGTCATAGCGGCGCAGCGAAACTGATGTGTCCGAAAGCCCCAGCCACAGGCGAAAGCCCCTGTCCTTGACCTTGCGCGCCAGGGCGCAATCATCGATCACCGCGTCATGAATGGCCGCGATCCCGCCGATGTCATCAAGCGCCGCAGTGCGGATCAGCAGACAGCCGCCCGCCGCGCCCGCCGCATACCTGTCCGGCCGCGCCACCGCCCTGGGCGGATAGAGCAGAAAGAAGAAATAGACGAAGGCGGGAACAAGCAGTTTTTCCCACAGGGATGCGCAATGCAGGCGCACCATGACGGAGGCCAGGCCGAGCTTCTCCGATTGCGCCAGAAAGACCAGCCGCCGCAGGGTGTCCGGCGCATGGGCGATGTCGGCGTCGGTGAACCAGAAGAGTTCCGGCGTTCCTCTTTCGCACGCGGCCATGACGCCATGATGCAGCGCCGCCATCTTGCCAGCCCAGCCGCGCGGTTTTTCCGGCGCGTCCACGGCACGCAGCAGCCCGCCGGAATCCCGCGCCAGGGCGCGCGCGATGTCTCCGGTTTCGTCGGTGGAATTGTCATTGACGACAGTGACGGAGAACCGCCCGGCGTAATCCTGCGCCAGCAGGGAAGAGAGGCTCTCCTTCAGGTGTTTGCGCTCGTTGCGCGCCGGCACGATAATGGCCACATCCGGCCATTTGCCGCCCGGCGGCAGGACGGGGGCGGAGCCGAGCCGCGCATCCATGCGCCAGAAGCCATGCCAGAAGAACACCAGAACGATCCAGGCCGCCAGCAGCGCCGCCCCGAGCCAGAAAACGGCGGTCATCATGATTCCGCCCTCATGATCTGAGCGCCTTCCACACGCCGCGCAGCACGCAGCCCGCGTATTGGCCCTTCGAGAGCCTGACCTTGTGGCGGACGGGATCGCGCCCGGCCAGTTCAAGGATCAGCGCGTCGGCCACCTCGGCGATCACCGCCGATTCCATCGCCAGCCTGCGCGATTGCAAAACGGCTGGCAGTCCGCGCGCCTCTTGCATCAGATCGCGGCAGCCGTTGACGCATTGATCCAGCACCCGCCCAAGCTCTTTCGTGGCCCGTGGCGCGCCCAGCATGGCGTCATTGGCCCCGGCGGCGGCCATCCAGTCCCGGGGCAGATAGATGCGGCCGAGATCGATATAATCGTCCTTGCAGTCCTGAAGATGATTGATCACCTGAAGCGCCTTGCACAGGGCGTCCGACGCGGAAAAGGCCGCCTCGTCCTTCTCCCCGTGCAGATGCAGCAGAAACCGCCCCACGGGCGCGGCGGAACGCTCGCAATAATCCATGAGTTCCGCCCAGTCCGCGTAGCGGGTCTTCTCCGCGTCCTGCTTGAAGGCCGAGACAAGATCAAGCGCGGTGGAAAAGGGCACGCCGGTGGCGAGCAGGCTCTCGCGCAGCCTCAGCGCCGTGGCCAGCTCCGGCCTGCCGCGCCCCATCGCCCCGGCCAGCGCCAGCTCCATGAGGTCGAGCCGCTTCAGTTTCTCCACCGGCGGAAGTTCCGGATTGTCGGCGATGTCGTCGATGGCCCGCGCCCAGGCGTAATAGGCCGCCACGTGCGGGCGCAGGGCGGGCGCGATCAGCCACGAGCCGACGGGAAAGTTCTCCGTCGCTTCAGACTTGCCAGATGGCGTCTCTATGCTTTGCGGCCCGCTGGTCATGCCCAAGGCATAGAGCATGAGCCGTGCGCGTCAAGGGGCTGGCGGCCTCCTCCAGCCCGCCGATGATGGTGAAATGGTTTTCGCCTTCCATGATGTCGCTGGAGATGCTCACGCCGCAGCCGCTCCACGCCGCCTCCAGCGAGCGGCTCTGGCGGATGAATTCTTCCGATTCGTCTCCGCCCACGGCCAGCGCGAACCTTTGCCCTTTTGGCGCGGGCCACAGCAGCGGGCTGGCGGCGAAGGCGCTCATCTCGTCCAGCCGCAGCGCCTGATTGTGCGGCGTGGCCAGCAAGGGGCGCAGGTCATAGACGCCGGAAATGCCCATCCCGGCGCGCACGGGGCGGGTCTCGAAGCCGCGCGCCGTCCAGTCCGTTGCCATCAGGCAGGCCGCCAGATGCGCCCCCGCCGAATGGCCGATGGCCACCAGAGGCCGCCCAAGACGGCGGACAAGATGCACCGCCACCTGCCGCGCGTCGCCTATGATATCGCTGATTTCCGCCTTGGGGCACAGCCTGTAGCTGGCCACTGCCACCGGCACGCCAAGGCGCGTCAGGCCCGCCGCCATGTGGCTGAAGGAGGTCTTGTCCAGCGCCTTCCAGTATCCGCCATGCAGAAACAGCGCAACCGCGCCGCCGGCGTCCCTTTCGGGCCGGAACAGGTCATAGACATGGCGCGGGTGATGGCCATAGATGGCGTCCAGCTCGGCCCGGCCCGCCGCCGCCGCACCGGCGCGGAAGGCCAGCGCGCGGGCCGCCCAGCCATCGATGATGGCCGCGCTGTCCGCCACGCGCCCGCGATTGTCGTATTCCCGCTCCAGATTCATGAGGATCAGATCACGCCCCGGTTAGGAAAGGGCCCCAGGCCCGATCCCGCTTCTCATTGTTGACTGCACGGGAGTATAAGGTGCAACTGTTGATAAATCGCTCCTAGAGAAAGTTCAATTTTTAATAAAGGCGGATATTCCCTTCCCGCTCACCAGTCCAGATCCGCCAGGATCATCTCCGCCGCCTCTTTGGCCCCGCGAAAGATGCCTTTTCCGGCGGGCCGCCGTCTCAGACGGGAAGCCTGATCTTTCCATGTCCCGGATGCCAGCAGACCGGCGCTGACGGGCAGTCCGTATCCCTTCGCCCGCATCCAGGTTTCCAGATCCCGCGCCTCCGGCCAGTCCGGGCGGGGCAGATACAGGCACGGCGCGCCGCTGGCCGCGCATTCGGTGAAGGTTCCATAGCCGGTCTTGGTAAGCACCAGATCGCAGGAGGCATACAGATCGAGCATGTCCATGCCGCCAAGGGCGCTCAATGGCGCCGTATTCCCGGAGGCTCCCGCGAGCGGCAGGCCGTCACGCACGATCCACAACCAGCCCGGATCATCCGGGATGCGCACTTTCGCCGCCTCGCCGGCAATACCGCCGAAGCTGATCAGCCCCAGCTTCACCTTCGGCCCCGCGCCGGCAAGGCGGCGGATCGCGGCGCTTCTGTCCCGCCCCGTTCCGCGCACCAGAGGGGCGATGGGCCGCACGTTGACCAGCCCGCCGATATGCCGTCTGGGCGCGGCGAGAAAGAAGGCGCGGGCGCTGTTGTAGCTGTCCAGAATCTGCTTCCTGATGGCGCGGGTCTGCCCGTTGCCGGGCAGGTAGGCGGCCAGCGTTTCCTCCCAGTGCAGCGAACACAGGGCATAGGCCGTGATACCCGCTTCAGCCGCCGCCGCAAGTCCCGTGTAGCCGATGTCGCTGATCAGCACATCGGCTTTCAGGGCCGCCAGTTTCTCCGCCTCCCGCGCCACGGCGGCGGAATAATCTTCATGCAGCGCCACATAGGCTGCGAGGGTTCTTTCGGCATCCACCCGCACCGGCGACAGCATGACGAGCTCCGGATCGGGCGGCGGCGGCGCGCTGGTGAAGGGCGTTCCGGCGAATTCCGCGACAACGCCGCGTGCATGGCGCGAGCGGATGATGATGCGCGCGCCATCCACCCGCTGGCGCAAAAGCCTGATGAGCGGCGCGATCTGCGCAAGGTGGCCCAGCCCGTGTCCGGATATGTCGAAGACGATCCGCCGCATCAGGGCCTTGCCGCTCCCGATGTTTTCAACGCGGCCAGATGCTCCATGAAGCTTTCGCCATCCAGGGTCGTGGCGCGCCACAGCATCAGCCCCTTGCGCCGCGCCCGCCGTTCCTGCTGGAACCATTCTTCCGGCGCGCCCTTGACGGGGCGGGCCCATCCGGCGTGAATCAATCCTTCGGAAATGTCGTATCCATCCGAAAGACAGCGCCAGCCGCCAAGGGACGAATCCTCGCGGCAGATCACCCGCGCGCCCGCCGTCAGGTCGGAAACCGCCGCGCGCGCCATGCGCCCGCAATCACGCGGGGTTTTGCCCTTCCACAGACAGGGCGTGCGAAGGCCCGGCGCGGCGATGCCGGCCAGCCGGACGGTGCGCTCCATGATGCGCAGATGCGAACCATCAACGGCTTCGGCCGGGCCGCGCAGCACATCCCGCGCCAGCGCGGGCGGGGCGGAAAGAGCGAACAGAACAAGCAGGGCGGAAAATGTTTTCATGGCGTGATGATACAATTGTTGCGTCCCGGAGCGAGAGAAAAAATGGATAAAAAACCCGGGCGCGCCAGCCCGGGTTCCTGTTCATGCATGGCAAGCCGCGCTACTTCGTGCGGAACTCTTCATCGGCGAAAAACAGCATGTCGTTTTCCGCCGCGCCCGCGTGGCATTCCTGACAGAAGCCCATGCCCCTGGAGTTCACCCCTTTGGTGACGCCATAGGTCTTGCCGCCCGGCAGGATCATGGCGTAGCGCCAGTCATGGGTTTCCGCGTTCCAGCCCCTGGTCATCTTCTCCATGATGAACAGCGGGCCGGGCCTGGCCTTGCCATCCATGCCCACGGTGAAGGACGGCTTGACGATGGTGCCGCCGGGGGGCATGGACTTCAGCTTGCCGAACTGGCCATAAACCTTCGCGGCGATCTTGTTGGCCAGGTTGACCACGTAACGCCCCCCGTGCGTATCGGCGATGTAGGGGCCGGTGACAAAGCTTTTCCACTTCGGCCAGTCCTTGCCCGCCGCCCAGTGCTCGCCGCTCCGGTAGGCGCGCGGCCAGTCCGCCTTCATGGCCTCGTAAAGCGCCTTGGCTTCGGCGTTCGAGACGGTCTTTTTCTTGCTGGCCGCGCCGCACGGATTGCAAGGGTTGGCCGAGGCGGAACACGGATTTTTGGCCGCGCACGGGTTGCACGGGTTTTTCTTCGCCGCGCAAGGGTTTTTCGCGGCGCAGGGATTGCAGGGCGCTACTTTACTTTTTTTTTAGCGGCGCAGGGATTGCACGGGTTGGCCTTCTTCATCATCTTTTTGGCCGCGCAGGGGTTGCAGGGATTGCACGGGTTGGCCTTCTTCATCATCTTCCTGGCCGCGCAGGGGTTGCAGGGGTTGCACGGATTGGCCTTCTTCATCATCTTCCTGGCCGCGCAGGGGTTGCAGGGGTTGCACGGATTGGCCTTCTTCATCATCTTCCTGGCCGCGCAGGGATTGCAGGGATTGCACGGGTTAGCCTTCTTCATCATCTTTTTGGCTGCGCAAGGGTTGCAGGGGTTGCACGGATTGGCGGTCTGGGCCGCCGCCGGCGTCGCGGAGAAGCCGCTGACCGCCAGCATCGTGCCCGCGCCGGCCATTCCAAGCGCCAGGGGCATGGCGGCGGCGGTCGAGATCCAGTATTTTTTCAAGTTGCGCATAGGGGTGTATCCTCCACTGATGTTGCGTATTGGCAGCGCCGGAGCGCCGTGTTTTTCATGACGCAGATCATGATAAAGGCAAAATCGAACACCGGCATTCAACTCGGGCGCGCTTGTCTTCACTTCGCCGTGAGAGATTCTTGTAGGCCATTTGCGGGATTCGCCAAACGCCGCGCAAGCCGCGTTATTGCCGCACCGGTTCAGGCGGCGTCCGTGGAACGTCAACCGGCCTGACTGCGGGAAACAGCATATTTCCGGCATAGTCTGCGATGTGTCTCTGTTCTTTCTTTCAAGTGAGCGGATAGCAAAATCCTGCAAGGGGAATAATACAGTAAAATCAAATTGTTCCGTCATGCCCGGCCTTGTGCCGGGCATCCAGGGCGGATTGTGCCGCCGGTCATGGCGACGGCCTGCGGCGCTCCTTGCGGCGGGGCGAAAAAGGATGCGAACAGGAGGGCGCCATGCGGCACGGCCTCCATTTTTTGCCACGATTGGTGCATCATGCGCCGCGGGTGTCTTTGGCTCTGGATTGCCGGGACAAGCCCGGCAATGACGATTATTTAGTTATATCAATATGTTATAATACTTTTTTCAAGTATGGGCGCATATCCGCTTTTGCTGTTTTATTGGACACCGCTGCGCACCAGCCGGATGCCGATGAGGATGTGGCGCTGGCCTTCCGGCCTGCCGTGCCGCGCCGCCGGGCGGCATACGCCGCAGCCCTTGTCGTCCCACGAGCCGCCCTTGACCACGAAGCGGCCCGCGCCATAAGGCGTGGCCGTCCATTCATAGACCTGTCCGGCTCCGTCCAGCGCGCCGAAGGGGCTGGCCCCGGCGGGAAAAGAGCCCGCAGGCATGGTGGAAAACGGCCCGGCGTCCGCGCTGTTCAATTTCGCGGCATCGAATGTGCCGCCCCACGGAAACATCCGCCCGTCCGTTCCGCGCATGGCCTTTTCCCATTGCGCCTCCGTGGGCAGCAGCCATGTCCGCCCGGTCTTTGCGGAAAGCCAGCGGGCGAAGGCTTCGGCGTCCGCGTGCGTCACCAGCACGGCAGGGTGCCTTTCGCGCCCCCGTGGCGGCTTGCCCGATGTCCACAGATAGCCGCGCACCCGCGCATAGGGATGCGCCAGCCCCTGGGCGGCCCAGGCCTTCGCGGAGATAAAGGGCGCGGCATGGCCCGTGGCGCGGATGAAGCGGGCGTAAAGCGCGTTGGTCACCGGCGTTTTCATGATGGAAAAGGCCGCCAGCGTCATGTCATGGCGCGCCGGTTCGTTTTCATACCAGCGCCCCTTGCGCGTCGCCCGGTGCCCATAGGCCGCCTCGTCCAGCCGGTAGGCCGCCTCGCGCTCGGCCCGGTCCGATCCGGCGATGAAGGGCCCGGCGGGAATGGTGACGGTGGCGATGGACAGGGCAGGGCGCTGCCCCGCCTGAGCCCAGCAGGGCAGACAGGCCGCAAGAGCAAGCGCCGTCAGCCAGGCTTTCATCCGTTCAATGCTTTCTCCACAAGGGCGATCTGATCATCCACGTTGATCTCCATGATGGAGGTCAGGTCAAGCTCCCTGTCCTCGAAGACATCCACGCCGGGATGCGCCAGCGCCCATGCGCGGATGGTTTCGTCGCGCGCCTTCAGCAGCTCGCGGATTTGCGGCCAGAACAGCCGCAGCATGGCGGTGATCCAGTTGTTGGTGGCCAGGCAGGGAAAGACATGATCGACGCTGAACCGGTCCACCAGCGTCAGGGTGTCGGCGGCGGAATAGAATGTCTCGTCCGTCACCCAGCGGTTGGTGGTGAAAAGATGGGTGGGAAAGCCCTGTCCGTTCATGGAGATGGCGATCAGATGGCACACCGCCTCTTCGCCCTCCGGCCTGTCCGCTTCGCCCGAATAGGGCACCGGCTCCATGCCCGCCGGCATGCCCTCGGCGCGCAGGAAACAGTGAAAATGCCCATGCTCGCCGGATTCCGGGCGGTGGGCGTGATAATAGTATTGCGAGGCCGTCTCCTCGTCGAAGACATCGCCCTTGGGATAATGCTCCAGCTCGAAGAATGTGCCCTGATGGGCCAGACACTGGCCGACGAGATTGGCTCCGGCCTTTTCCAGCGCCCGGTAGCTGTCCAGAATCACCGCCCCGGCCTCGCGCATGCCTTCGAGCCGCTCCCGCGTCAGCTGGCGCAAGATGCGCTCCATGTCAGGCTGCAAAGGCTCCATGATCGCTCCCGATTGTTCTTGTTTTGAAAGCCGGCCGCATAACTCCCCGCGCACTCTATACATGAAAAACGCGCCGCGCGCGCCATTTTCGTTTCATCTGTGCGTGAGCGGCGCGTGAGGCGGCGCGAAAGCCATGGCGGAAAAAGGGGGGAGGACAAGGCCCCGGAGCCTTTCCTCCCTCCGTGTCATCGGATGCATGAACGCTGCATCAGCGGCAGCCCTTTGCGCGCTCTACGCGCCGGATGGCGTTGACGCGGGCCCGCTCGGCGCGCGACAGGCGCGGGTTGGATGTCCAGCATCCGGCGTTGCCGAAGAAGTTGCGCGCCCGGCGCGTCTTGAAGCAATATCCGTTGTTCTTGTAGATCTGGTTGCGCATGACCCACAGGCGCTGGCAGCTCAGCCCCCAAAGCCCGCCACCGCCACCGCCGCCGGGAGCAGGAACGGGAGCCGGGCCGCCCGCGCGGCAGCGGCGCTCCCATCTTTTGATGCGCGCCACGTTGGCCCGCTCGATGCGGTTCAGCGGCGGGTTGGATGTCCAGCATCCGGCATTGCCGAAATAGTTGCGGCCCCGGCGCGTCCTGAAGCAATAGCCGTTGCGGGCGTAGATCTCGTTGCGCGCCACCCACAGATCCCCGCACGACAGCGCCGAGAGTTCGCCATTGCTCAGATAGCGTCCGGAAGATCCGGGAAAGATGTCCGCCAGAACGGGCGTTGTGAAGACAATCGCCGCGGCGGCCAGGGAGAAAAGAAACTTGCGCATGTCCGATACCTCCATCAGGAAC
>JALUFY010000236.1 GCA_027051995.1 Hyphomicrobiales bacterium | reverse complement strand
GCATGTCCGCGAAAGACAAGAGGGCCCCGCGCCAACGCAAGGCCCTCATGATACTGGCCGGGTACGCAATACCCTTTTCCCGGCGCTGGCCAAACCAGAGCAAGGGCCATGCCAGACGCGGGAAAAACACAAGATATCGCGCTCCCGGCCCCATCCACCGCAAGATATGCCAAGGCTCTCCGGCAAACCTTTGCAAAATGCAAAACCATTTTCGCATGATGCAAAAGGCCCGGGCTCCCCGATCCGGCATCCATGAACCATCAAACGGAACGTGACCTGATTTCACCGCATTTTCTGCTATGGTGGCCCAATGACGATCTGGGACATCATGAGCGGGCGCGATCTGCCCGCGCGGCTGGAGCGCAAGACCGCCCTGGCGCGCGCCGCCATCATGGCCGAGCGCCTGTGGCTGGCGCTGTGGCCGCTCCTCATGACCGCCGGTCTTTTCGCACTCTATGTCATGACCGGTCTGGCCGCTTGGCTGCCCGGCTGGGCGCGCATGGCCCTGGCCGTCGCCTTCCTCCTCGTCTTTCTGTGGAACGCCCGGCATCTGGCGCGCCTGAAATGGCCGGATCGTGAAGAAGCCCTGCGGCGCATCGAGCAGCGCACCGGCCTGGCCCATCATCCCCTTTCCGCATGGACGGACGATCTGGCCGCCCCGGCAAACGATCCGCGCGCAATTACCCTCTGGCGGGCCCACCGCGAGCGGCTGGCGGCAAGCCTGAAAAACCTCCGGGCCGGCGCGCCCCGCTCGCCGCTGCCGCCGCGCGATCCCTTCGCCCTGCGCAACGGGCTGGCGCTGGCCCTCATCGCCGCGCTCCTGCTGGGCGGCGCGGCCAATTTCTCCCGCCAGCTGCGTATCTCCCTCTCGCCTTCGGCTCCGGCGGCGGCCGGCCGCACACTGGACGCCTGGCTCACCCCGCCCGCCTATACCGGAAAGCCGCCCATCGTCCTCTCCTCCCCGGCGGGCGAAGGCGCCTCCGGCAAGGATCAGATCATCGCCCCGCAGGGCTCGAAACTCGTTTTGCGCCTCTCCGGCGGCTCCGCCCCGGCGCTGGAGCTCTACGCCCTTGAGCCCTCCGGCGGCGCGGGCAAGCTGCTGTCGAAAACCGCCTTCACCCGCGACGGCGAAGAGGATGAAGCGGCCTTCAAGCTGGAAAAACCCCTCCAGCGCCCCGCCATCGCCATCGTCCGCGATGGCGGAACCCTGGCCCGCTGGGCATTCGCCATCCTGCCCGACAACGCCCCAACCGCCGCCTTGACGAGGCCGCCCACGCACACCTACAGCGGCGGGCTGGTTCTCGCCTGGCGCGCCAGCGATGATTATGGCGTCGGCAAACTCAAGGCCGTCTTCGCCTTGGCCGCCAATCCGGCCCACGAGCCGGGCGAAAAACCCCCCTTGCAATTCAAACCGCCGGTCTTTTCCATTCCCTTGGGGCGCCTCAATCCGAAAAAGGCCGTTGGCAAATATACCGCCGATACCGCCGCCCATCCCTGGGCCGGGCTGGATGTCGTCATGCATCTGGAGGCCACCGATCAGGCCGGCCAGACCGGAAAGTCGAAAGGCTATCGTTTCCGCCTGCCCGGGCGGGTCTTCCGCAAGCCGCTGGCGCGCGCCCTCATCGAGCAGCGCCGCGATCTGGTCATGCATCCATCGAAAGCTCCTGCCATCGCCGCCACCCTGGCCGCCTTCCTCGCCTGGCCGGAAGGCGTCGCGGACGAATCCGGCACATATCTTGGCCTGCGCCACGCCGCATGGCGGCTGCACGAGGCCAAGACGGACGCGCAACTGAAGGATGTCGTGACCCTGCTCTGGGCGCTGGCCGTCAGCATCGAGGACGGCGATCTCTCCGATTCCATGAAGCAGTTGCAGGCGGCCCGCAAGGCGCTGGAAAAGGCGCTGGAGAACGGCGCTTCGGACGAGGAGATCGCCCGCCTGACACAGAAGCTGCGCGAGGCCATGAACCGCTATCTGCGCGACATGGCCAGACGGATGCAGAAGGAGGGGCCCGGGAAAAACCAGTCACCCGGACAGAGCCAGGGGCGCGAGATCTCGCCAAAGGATCTGCAAAAGATGCTCGACCGCATCGAGAACATGGCCAAAACGGGCTCGCGCGGCGCCGCGAGACAGATGCTCTCGGAGCTGGACAACATGCTGAGAAACCTCCAGCCCCGCATGGGCCGCTCCGGCCCGCCCTCGGCGCAGGAGCAGGCGCTCAACGAGCTGCAAAAACTCATGCGCGAACAGCAAAAGCTGATGGATGACACATGGCGCGCCAAACCCGGCAAAAAGGGCCGCCCCCGCGATCAGGGCCGCGACGGGCGCGAGGGTGACAAACGCGACGGCTCGCGCGGCAGAGGCGGCCAGCAGCAGAACCGCGACTCGGCCAGCGGCGGAAAAATGGGCGAATTGGCCCGCCGCCAGCGCCAGCTGGAAGGCAGGCTGAACGATCTGATGCGGCGCATGGAAAATCGCGGCGCGCAGGCTCCGCAAGGCCTGAAGAAATCAGGCAAGGCCATGAAGGGCGCATCCGGCGCCCTGGGCCGGGGCGATCGCGGCAAGGCCCTGGGCAAACAGGGCGAGGCTCTGCGCGCCATGCGCGAGGGCGCGCGAAAACTGGCCCGTCAGGTGGCCCGCCAGCGCGGCCGGGGCGGGCGCATGGGCCGCTTCGGCGGGGCCGGTCAGGGCAATGACCCGCTTGGCCGCCCGATGCGCGACTACGGCGAAAGCCGCGGACCCGCCGGGGACATGCTGCCAGCGGAAAGCGCCGTGGAGCGCGCCCGGCGCATTCTGCAGGCTCTGCGCAAACGCGCCAACACTCCCGGCCGCCCGAAAACCGAACTGGATTACATAGACCGCCTTCTCAAGGGGCTTTACTAGGCACCTGATCACTTCCGTTAAGGCACAGTGGTATCCTAGAAACATTCCCAATTTCGTCATTCCCGCGAAGGCGCACCGCTGTCCAGGGAAAACCGCTCCAGCAGGAAGCGGGCTTTCCTGTTTTGGGTTTATTTGTAACTGTTTGAAATAATTATATAATCGTCATTGCCGGGCTTGTCCCGGCAATCCAGGGCCAAGCGCGCATGCGTGTGCGTGAGGCGCCCTTCGTGACACAGGGTGGGGCGGCGCCGTATATCGCCCCTTCCGTTCAAATCCTTTGTCACTCCGCCGCAAGGAGCGCCGCAGCCTTCACCATGACCGGCGGAGCAACCCGCCCTGGATGCCCGGCACGGGGGCCGGGCATGACGGAACGAGTTAATAT
>JALUFY010000235.1 GCA_027051995.1 Hyphomicrobiales bacterium | reverse complement strand
GGCCATTGGCGAGGTGCAATGGATTCCGCCGTCGGGCGAGCGGCGCATCACCTCGATGATCGAGAACCGCCCCGACTGGGTGATCTCCCGCCAGCGCGCCTGGGGCGTGCCCATCGCCATTTTCGTGAACAGGAAGACAGGCGAAATCCTCAACGACGAGGAGGTGGACGCGCGCATCCTCGCCGCCTTCCGCGAGCACGGAGCGGACGCCTGGTTCGAGGAGGGGGCGAAGGAGCGTTTCCTCGAAGGCCGCGTGGATGATCCCGGCGAGTGGGAGCAGGTGAGGGACATTCTCGACGTGTGGTTCGATTCTGGCTCCACGCACGCCTTCGTGCTGGAGCAGCGCGACGATCTGAAATGGCCCGCCTCGATGTATCTGGAAGGCACCGACCAGCATCGCGGCTGGTTCCATTCCTCGCTGCTGGAAAGCTGCGGCACGCGCGGCCGCGCGCCTTACGAGAGCGTTCTCACCCACGGCTTCACCATGGCCGAGGATGGCCGCAAGATGTCCAAGTCGCTGGGCAACATCATCGCCCCGCAGGACATCATCAGGCAGTCCGGGGCCGACATCCTGCGCCTGTGGGTCATGGCCACGGATTATGCCGAGGATCAGCGCATCGGTCCGGAAATCCTCAAGTCCATGTCCGACGCATACCGCAAGCTGCGCAACACCATCCGTTACATGCTGGGCGCTCTGGATTCCTTTTCCGATGAGGAGAAGGTGGATATCACCGCCATGCCGCAGCTTGAGCGCTATATCCTGCATCGTCTGGCCGAAACGGGCGATGTGGTGGAGAAGGCCTACGAGGAGTTCGATTTCAAGCGCGCCTACGCGGCCCTGCTCAACTTCATGACCAACGATCTTTCCGCCTTCTATTTCGACATCCGCAAGGACACGCTCTATTGCGATCCCTGGTCGTCAAACGCGCGCAAATCATGCCGCACGGTGATCGATATCCTCTTCGATCATCTGGTGCGCTGGCTGGCCCCCATGCTGGCCTTTACCGCCGAGGAGGCCTACTGGAGCCGCAATCCGGGCGCTGACGATTCCATTCACCTGAAGACCTTCCTGCATCCGCCCGCCGAATGGAAAAACGAGGAGCTGGCGGCCAAGTGGGAAAAGATCAGAAAGGTGCGCTCTGTCATCACCGGCGCGCTGGAAATCGAGCGCAGGGAGAAGCGCATCGGCTCCTCGCTGGAGGCCGCGCCGGAGGTTTATGTCGCGGACGCGGAGCTGATGGCCGCCCTGGAGGGCGTGGACATGGCGGAGGTGGCCATCACCTCCGGCATCGATATCCGAGAAGGCGAGGGGCCACAGCAGGCCTTCCGGCTGGAGGACGTATCCGGCGTCGCCGTCGTCCCGGCGAAGGCGCGCGGCAAAAAGTGCGCCCGTTCGTGGAAGATCACGGAAGACGTGGGCAAGGACGCCGAATTCCCCGACATCACCCCGCGCGACGCCGAAGCCGTGCGCGAATGGATGGCCCGCACGGGCGGGAGCTTATGAGTTCAGGTGTGCTCAAGACCGGCATTGCAGGCCCATGCGCCCGCAATCCGGGCTGGCTGGCCGTTACAAGGCGGGGCCGGGCCCGCGCATTGGCAGGGAAATGGCGCTCATGACCATCCGCGGCCCATATACGCGCATCGGGGCGCTTTTCGCCGCCCTGGCCTTTCTCATCGATCAGGGCTTCAAGATGGCCATGATCTACATCGTCGACATGCCGCATGTGCGGCGCATCCATATCGCGCCCTTTTTCGATATCGTTCTGGCCTGGAACAGGGGCGTGTCCTATGGCCTCTTCACCCAGCACAGCAACGCCGGGCGCTGGCTGCTGGTGGCCGTGGCCCTTGCGGTGGTGGCCGGTCTGTGGCTGTGGCTGGCGCGGCTGCGCCATGAGCTGCCCGCCATCGGCGTGGGGCTGATCATCGGCGGGGCGCTGGCCAATGCGCTGGATCGCGTCGTCTTCGGCGCGGTGGCCGATTTCTTCTGGTTCCATGCCGGGCGCTTCTCCTGGTATGTTTTCAACCTGGCCGACGTGGCCATCGTTGCCGGAGTGGCGCTGATCCTGTATGATTCCTTCCGTGATGGGGATGACGCGCGGCCCTCCGGGGCGTGATCATCCTTTCGCCCCAATCGCGGCGCATTTCCGTCCCTGCCGGATCAACATGAGAAACACCGTATTGATGTCTCCGAAATCGCGCATTTCCTGTCTCTTCGCGGCGCTCCTGCTGGCGGGGTGTTCCGAAACCAGTTTCATGGACACCCTCGGCATCGGCAAGGCCAGCCCCGATGAAACGCAGGTGACGACAAATCAGCCGCTTTCGGTGCCGCCGGACATGCAGTTGCGCCCGCCTTCCAGCGCCGGCCAGCCCGCGCGCGCGGCCGCCGCCCCTTCGCGTTATGATCCCGGCTCCCTGGCCGATCCGCGCAATCAGCCCTCCGCGCCCGCGCGGACGGCCTCGGCCCCTCAGGCCGCCCCCGCCGCGCCTTCGGCGAACGTCGATGCCCAGGGCCGTCCCATCAGCTCCATCGACAAGATTTACATCAAGCACGGCATTGATGTGTACAATCCCGATGGAACGCACAAGAAGACGGTCGATCTGAACCGCGAACTGGCGGAAAGGATCAAGGCTGAGAAGAAGGCGAAAAATCCCAAATACGGCACTATCTTCAACATGGGCAATCTGTTCAAGGATTGACGGTTCTTTCGCCACCCGCCGGATTTACCAATAATTCATGTGCGCGCCCGGTTCCTTTCGGGCAAATTGCACAAACTTGATTTGAAACAGGAATCGGGGATTGCGGATGATCACGCCAAGCCGTTTCGCCACAGCGCGCGCCCGCGCCGCCGCTCTTCTGCTGAGCGCCGTTTTTCTCCTCATGGCGGTTTCCCTGCCGCCCGCCGCCCGGGCCCTTGATCTCAAGGCCAGGGAATACACCCTGGAAAACGGCATGCGCGTCGTCGTCATTCCCGATCACCGCGCCCCGGTGGTGACGCACATGGTGTGGTATAGCGCCGGTGCGGCGGACGAGCCGGAAAACGGCAAGTCCGGTCTGGCGCATTACCTCGAGCACCTCATGTTCAAGGGCACGAAGAAAATCAAGCCGGGCGAATTCTCGCGCATCATCAAGCGCCATGGCGGCGAGGACAATGCCTTCACCACACGCGACTACACGGCCTATTTCCAGCGCATCGCCAAGCAGTATCTGCCATTGGTCATGGAGATGGAGGCCGACCGCATGCAGAACCTGCAACTGAGCGAAAAGGACGTGGACAC
>JALUFY010000234.1:1766-3283 GCA_027051995.1 Hyphomicrobiales bacterium | reverse complement strand
ATGACCGGCGAATGCACCCGCTCGCCGAAGCGCACATGCGAGAACACCGCCCCGCCGCGCTTGGCCATGCCATGCACCTCCGACTGCTTCACCTCCAGCCCGTGCTCCTGGCACAGCGTGGCCAGCACCTTCGACACCATGATGACGCCTTGGCCGCCGACGCCCACCACCAGAACGGAGGTCACGCCGTCATGCCGCTTCTTTCCACTCATTGGCGCTCCTCCCCGGCCATCGCCTGAATGGCGTTCGACGGGCACACCTGCGCGCACAGCGAGCAGCCGATGCACAGGGTCTTGTCGATCTTCACCTTGTGATGGCCGTCATACATGCCGTCCGACCACGAAATGGCCGGGCAGCCCAGGTTCATGCACGACTGGCAGGCCACGCAGGCCTCCTGCTTCACCTCCAGCGCGTCGCCCCGGATGCGCACCGGATCGAGCACGCAGGGGCGGTTGGAGATGACCACCGAGACGCCCTTGTATTCGCTGGCCTCGCGGATGTCCTGATACATCTTGCCCAGATCGTAGGAATCGGTTTCGCGCACCCATTTCACGCCGATGGCCTTGCAGATCTTTGCGAAGTCCACCCGCTCGGCGGGCTCGCCGCGCAGCGAGACGCCGGTGGCGGCGTTGTCCTGCCCGCCGGTCATGGCGGTGATGTGATTGTCGAGAATGATCACCGTGATGTTGGCCTTCATGTAGACCGCGTCGATCAGCGGCGGAATGCCCGAATGCAGGAAGGTGGAATCGCCGATGGTGGCGATGATGGGCTTTGTTTCCGTGCCCGCCTTGGCCAGGCCCACGGCGTTGCCGATGCTCGCCCCCATGGCCACGCAGGTGTCGATGGCCCTCAGCGGCTCGATGGCCGCCAGCGTGTAGCAGCCGATGTCGCCGCACACCCGCGCGTCCAGCGCCCGCACCGCCATGTAGCTGGAGATGTGCGGACAGCCCGCGCACAGAAGCGGCGGGCGCGGCACGATTTCCGGCTCGGCGGGCTTTTTCGTCTTCGGCGGCTCGATCACCCCGGCCTTGATGAACCCGGCCCTGACGATCTCCGGCGAGAGCTCTCCGGCGCGCGGGAAGAATTCCTTGCCCCCGGCCTCGATGCCCATGATGGCGAGCTGCTCCTCGATCAGCGGCTCCAGCTCCTCCACCACGATGATGCGCTTGTGCTTTTTCGCGAAGGCGCGGATGGTCTCCTTCGGCAGCGGCCAGGAGGAGGCCAGCTTCAGCACCGGGGCGTCCGGAAGCACCTCGCGCACGTAGGAATAGGCCATGCCCACGGTGATGACGCCCACATCGCCCTTGCCCTCTTCAACGCGCGTCAGCGGGCTGTCGTCCAGATACGCGCCCACCTTCTCCTCGCGGGCGATCACCTTGGGCCGGTTGGCCCGCGCATGGGCGGGCAGGGTGACGTTCTTGTGAAAATCATCGATGAAGGCGCGCTCCGGGGCCTCCCCCCGCTCGCCCAGCCGCACCGGCGAGCGCGTGTGGCTCAGCCGCGTGGTGGAGCGTATG
>JALUFY010000234.1:0-1756 GCA_027051995.1 Hyphomicrobiales bacterium | reverse complement strand
CCGCGTGTCCTGTTCGTTCTGCGAGGAATGCATGCCCGGATCGTCGCAGACCGCGATCACCAGCCCGCCGTTGACGCCGATGTAGGAAAAGGACATCAGCGAATCCGAGGCCACGTTCAGCCCCACGTGCTTCATGGCGCACAATGCCCGCCTGCCGCCGAAGGAGCCGCCGATGGCGATGTCCAGCGCCGTCTTCTCGTTGCTGGCCCATTCGGCGTAAACATCCTCCGCCGGAAACTTGCCAAGCGTTTCCAGGATTTCGGTGGATGGCGTGCCGGGGTAGGCGGCGGCCAGCCCGCAGCCGCCCTCCCACGCGCCGCGCGCGATGGCTTCGTTGCCCATCAGCGGCTCGACGCGGGCGTTGCTTTTTGGCTTTCTGGACTGAACATTCATCTGTGGCGTTATCCTGAAAAACGGACTGACAACATGCGAAAACGCCCGCGCCATGGGGGCGGGAACGGGCAGTTCCGGGTGTTATAGGCCGCTCTTGGATGGTAATGCCAGAAATATCGGCTCCGCCACCTTCGACACCGGAAAATCCGGCAGGCAATCTAGGCCCGCGCGGGGCTTTTGTGAAGCCCTGACTCTTGCGTCATGCGGCGAAAAGCATCACCAATTTGACCAATACGTAAGGTCACTTTCCGCCCGTCAGGCAACGCGCGAAGGCCTTTCCCAGATTTTCCAGCAACTGCGGATAGAGCCCTTCGCCGGGTTCAAGCAGCATCCCGGCCGGATCGATCACCACCGGGCGCGCCCCGGCCTCGCGCTTCAGCAGGCTGGCCCATCTGGCCGGCGCATCCGGCGTGACGAAGACGCAGATGCCCGGATGCTTGCGCGCCAGCGTGACCAGCGACAGCATGCGCAGGGTTCCCGGCGCGCCTTCCCCCGCCGGTTCGATGGCCGCGATGGCGCGCAGGCCGAACCGCGCCTCGAAATAGCGCGTGGCGTCATGCGCCACGATGAAAGGTTTGCCGCGCGCGGGCGCAAGCCGCGCCGCCTGCTTCTTTGTCAGTTCGCCGGTGCGCCGGGAGAAGGCCCGGGCGTTGCCCCGGTAAAGCGCCGCGTGGGGCGCGTCCATCCCGGCCAGTATCTCCGCCACCCCCCTGGCGATGGCCGAGGCGTTGTCCGGGTCGAGCCAGATATGCCAGTTGATCGCGTTGTCCGTCATCCCCGCCCCCGGCGAGCCGGTGCCCGGCGGATTGAGCGGCCGCCGTCCCAGCAGCTTCACGCCATCGAGTTCTCCGGCCTGCACGATCCGCGCCTTGCCGGCCAGCGCGGGCAGTCTGCCGAGCAGGAAATGCTCCAGCCCGTAGTCCACGATCACCACCAGATCCGCCCTGGCCAGCGCCCGCGCGTCCGACGGGCGCAGGGCGTAATGATGCACCGATGATCCATCATGGATCAGCAGACGCGGCGCGCCAGCCCCCTTCATCACCGCCGCGACGATGGAATGCAGCGGGCGGATGCTGACAACGGTGAAGGGCGCGTCCGCCAGCGCCCCTCCGCCCCACCCGGCGAGCAGGGCCGCCGCCAGGGCGAGCCGCCGAAGATGTGCAAACATGGCCTTGTCCTCTGGTTATTTGTCTCCCGCTCCATCATATATGGAGACTGAAACCCGTTTCAGCCAGCCCGCCGGAACAGCAAGATGACGCAAAACGGCAAAAAGCGCAAAGCCTCCGCCCGGCCCCTGCTCGCCCTGCATGACGCGGGCTATCGCGCCACGGGCGGCCGCTGGCTTGTCCGCCATGTCTCCTTC
>JALUFY010000233.1 GCA_027051995.1 Hyphomicrobiales bacterium | reverse complement strand
GCACATGCCGGGCGGCGGCCGCGCCCGCGTGGTGCAGCACAACGCCGCCGGCGTGGTGCTGGCGCTGGACGGCATGCGCCTGGCGCTCGGCCCGGCCGCCGCCCGGCATGTGCAGGTCAGCCTGTGCGGCGCCTGCGAACAGAATTCGCCGGAGGCCGCCTGAGATGAAAGACTGCTGCGATCATGAAAAGGAGGCGCCCGCCGCCTCCGCCGCCTTGCGCATCGCCATCGCCGGCAATCCCAATTGCGGCAAGACCACGCTTTTCAACCTGCTCACCGGGGCGCGCCAGCGCACCGGCAACTGGCCGGGCGTCACCGTGGAGCGCAAGACCGGCGTCTATCGCGATGACGAGGGCGAAATCGAGGTGGTCGATCTGCCCGGCGTCTATACCCTGCGCCCCATCCCCGGCATGGAAGAGCAGTCGCTGGACGAAAAGCTGGCCCGCGACGCCATCGTCCGCGATGATTTCGATGTCATCGTCAATATCGTGGACGCCACCAACCTGGAGCGCAATTTCTATCTCACCGCGCAGATACTGGAAACCGGCCGCCCGGTGGTCATCGCCCTCAACATGATGGACGCCGCCCGCAAGGCCGGGCTCAGGGTGGATGCGGAAAGGCTCGCGCGCGAACTCGGCGTGCCCGTCGTGCCGCTGACCGCCTCGCGCGGAGAAGGCGTCGGAGAGCTCATGCGCGCCGTGCGCCGCGCCGCCTCGGAAGACCTCCGCCCGAAGGCGCGCGTGACCTATCCCGCCGCCGTCGAGCGTCTGGCGGAGGATCTGGAGAAGGTCATAGACTATACCGCCAGAACCGAACATCTGAACCGCCGCTGGCTGGCCATCCGCCTCATCGAGGGCGACGATCTGGCCCTCGGGCTGGCCGGCGAGGAGACCGCCGGCGTGTTGCGCCACCGCGTCCCGAAACTGGAAAGGGGTCTGGGCGAGGAGGCCGACATGATCATCGCCGGGGGCCGCTACGCCTTCGCCCATGATCTGGCCCGCCGCGCCGTCAGCCGCGCCGGAGTGGCCGGGCCGACCACCTCCGACCGCATCGACCGCCTGGTGCTGCACTGGCTGGCCGGGCCGCCCATCTTCCTCGCCGCCATCTATCTGATGTTCATGCTGACCATCAATCTCGGCGGGGCCTTCATCGATTTCTTCGACATCCTGGGCGGCGCGCTCTTCGCCGATGCCCCGCGCGCCATTCTGCGATCCCTCGGCGCGCCGGACTGGCTGGGCGTCATCCTGGCCGATGGCTTCGGCGCCGGCATCCAGATCGTCGGAACCTTCATTCCCATCATCGGCATGCTCTTTCTCGTCCTCTCCTTTCTGGAGGATTCGGGATACATGGTGCGCGCCGCCTTCCTCATGGACCGCCTGATGCGCGCCATCGGCCTGCCGGGCAAGTCCTTCGTGCCGCTCATCGTCGGCTTCGGCTGCAACGTGCCCTCCATCATGGCCGCCCGCACCCTGGAGAACCGGCGCGACCGCATTCTCACCGTCATGATGGCCCCCTTCATGTCCTGCGGCGCGCGGCTGACCGTCTATGCCCTCTTCGCCGCCGCCTTCTTTCCCTCCGGCGGGCAGAACGTCGTCTTCGCGCTCTATCTCATCGGCATCCTGGCCGCCATCCTCACCGGCCTTCTGATGAAGAAGACCCTGCTCAGGGGCGAGGCCGCGCCCTTCGTCATGGAGCTGCCGCCCTACCGCCTGCCGCGGCTGGGCAACATGCTGCTGCACACATGGAGCCGCCTGAAGGGCTTCATCTTCGGCGCGGGAAAGATCATCGTCATCGTCGTCGCCGTGCTCTCGGCGCTCAATTCCGCCGGCATGGATGGCAGCTTCGGCAATCAGGGCACGCAGAAATCCGTTCTCTCCCACATCGGCCGCGCCATCGTGCCGGTCTTCAAGCCCATCGGCATCCGCGAAGACAACTGGCCGGCCACCGTCGGCATCTTCACCGGCGTCTTCGCCAAGGAGGCCGTGGTGGGCACGCTCAATTCGCTCTATTCCACCCTGGACGCGGCGCAGCGCGGCGCGGAGGAAAAAGGGCCCGCGCCCTTCGATTTCCTGGCGGAGGCGCGCCGCGCCCTGGCCTCCATCCCCGCCAATCTGCGCGGTCTGGCCAGCGCCATCAGTGATCCTCTGGGGCTGTCGTCCGCCACCGGCTCCGCCGAGGCCGTCACCGCCGATCAGGGCGTCTCCCAGGCCACATTCGGGGCCATGACCCGGCGCTTCGACGGCAGGGCGGGGGCCTTCGCCTACATGCTCTTCATCCTGCTCTATTTCCCCTGCGTGGCCGCCTTCTCCGCCATGATGCGCGAGATCGGCATGAAATGGGCGCTCTTCGCCGGCGGCTGGAGCACATGGCTGGCCTGGTTCGCTTCCGTGGCGTTCTATCAGGCCGCCACCTTCGCCCGTCATCCCGCCGCCTCGCTGCTGTGGATGGCCGCCCTGGCCGTGGCCATGAGCGCCTTCGTGCTGGCTCTGCGTATCTGGAGCGGCGCGCACGCCCCGGCCCCGCCCGCGCCCGCGCAATGACGGCCCGCACGCATTAAGGAAGTCCGCCCGATGCTCAAGGATATTCAGGACTATCTGAAGACGCACAAGGCCGCCTGCCTGTCCGATCTGGCCATCCATCTGGACGCCGATCCGCGGGCCATCCAGCCCATGCTGGAAATGCTCGCAGCCAGAGGCCGCATCCGCCGCGTGGACGCAGGCCCCAAATCCTGCGGCGGCTGCACCAGATGCCTCCCCCGGAGCCTGACCCTGTGGGAATGGGCCGGCGATTGATCTGGCCTTCGCGCCCGCCGCTTGCTATTCATGAATAAAGTGTGCATTATGAACATAACAAGAACATGAGCTTCGTGCCTGAACATATCGCCCGCAAATACGATGTGCGCGAATGGCGCAACGGGCTGGCGATTCTCTCTGCGGCGCATCCTGCGGAATGGCGCGACATTCTGGAGGTGCTTGAGGGTTTCAGCCTGCTGCGCAGCGACATAGAAAAACCCGGCGGGCGCAAATCTCCCATAGCGGAGAAGCTGGACGGGCATTTCTTCCGCCTTGGTTGGGAGGAAAAGGGCTTTGACACGAAGATCGTCGTGGATGGCGTGGAGCATGAAACGCCGACGCACAAGGTGGATTGCTTCAAGAACCGCGTCGCGCTGGAGGTGGAGTGGAACAACAAGGATCCCTTTTATGACCGCGACCTGAACAACTTCCGGCTCCTGTTCGATTTGCGCGCCATTGATGTCGGCGTCATCATAACGAGATGCAGCGATCTGCAGGA
>JALUFY010000232.1 GCA_027051995.1 Hyphomicrobiales bacterium | reverse complement strand
CCGCCGAGGTCATGTATGCCACCGGGCGCGAGCCCAATACCTTCGATCTGCATCTGGAAAAGGCGGGAGTGGAGACGGCGGCCAACGACGCGGTGAAGGTGGATGCATACAACCGCACGTCCGCCGCGCACATCTGGGCGGTGGGCGATGTGACCAACCGCGTGCAGCTCACTCCGGTGGCCATCCGCGAAGGGCATGCCTTCGCCGACAGGGTCTTCGGCGGCAGGGATGTTCCGCCGCTCGATTACGAAAACATCCCGACAGCCGTTTTCTCCCAGCCGGAGCTTGGCGCGGCGGGGCTGACGGAAGAGGAGGCTCGCGCAAGATTTGGCGATGTGGACATCTACAAGACCGCCTTCCGCCCCATGAAGCACACGCTTACCGGACGCGACGAGATGACCTTCATGAAGCTGATCGCCGATCCCCGGACGGACAGGGTGCTCGGCGCGCACATGGCCGGCGAGGGCGCGGGCGAGCTTTCGCAGCTGTTCGGCGTGCTGCTCAAGGCGGGGGCGAAAAAGGCCGATTTCGACGCCACCATCGCCGTGCATCCCACTGCGGCGGAAGAGTTCGTCACCATGCGCGAGACATGGACGCCGCCGGAGGAGGAGGCATGAAACAGAGCCGCATCTGGAAAATCCTTCACCCGCATGTGAAGGCCGTCAAACTCTATTTTCGCTCCTTTGCCGCGCCAGACGCCATCAGGGCGGTGATGCTGCATCTGTATGGCTTGATCAGCGGCAAGAAGACGGAAATGGCCGTCTCGCGGAAACGGGACTGGCTGCATCCGCCGGTTCTGCGCATTCCGGCGGATGATGTCTTCATGTACAATCAGGTGTTCAACAAGCGTGATTACGGCATGAAGGTGAACAAGCCGCCCGCGGTTGTCATTGACGCCGGAGCCAATATCGGCATGGCCTCCATCTGGTTCGCCTCGCGCTTTCCGCAAGCGAAAATCATCGCAATCGAGCCGGAGACGGGCAACCATGATCTGTTGCGCCGCAACGTGCAGCCTTATCCCAATATCACGCTGGTGCAGGCGGCGCTCTGGGACAGGGAAAGCGAGCTGTCCATTGTCTCGCAGCCCGGATTCGGCGAGGCGGGGTTTGTCATGACGGGGGAGGGCGAGGAGATTCCGCCAGGGGCGAAAATCGTGCAGAAAATCCGCGCCCTGACCATTCCCGCCATCATGGAGGAATTCGGCCTCGATTCGGTGGATATCCTCAAGATGGACATCGAAGGCTCCGAGCGGGAGGTCTTCGAAGCCGCCGCGCCCTGGATCGGCAAGGTGGAAACGCTCATCGCGGAATTGCACGAGCGCATGAAACCCGGCTGCGAGGATGCCTTTGGCCTGATTGCTCCGCAATTTCCGCATCAGTGGCGGCGCGGGGAGAATGTCTTTCTGTCGCGCGGCAATTGCCGGCCTGAATGACGCCCGGATGCGCCGTCTTGCCCAGGCGGCGGCAAGGTTTGCCGGCCGTTGATGAAACCATCACTGCTTGCCGGAAAATCGTGGCGATCCTGAATATCTACAATATGGATAAAATTGATCCCCGCTTTCTCACTCCGGTTTAAAAAAGCGCTGCCAGAATGCCCCGCGACAGAAGTCATGCGCCGGGGCCGCCATGTCCTTTTGGCGGCGCTGGCCAACCGGGGGTTAGAGATGATGACGATGATGACTGCCAGAACGAAGTTTTTGCGCGACCGGCGTGGAAACGCCAGTATCTTTTACGCTTTCGCGGCGTTCCCGCTCGTTGTGCTGACCGGCGGCGTGGTGGATTATTCCTCCGCGCTGAAGGTCAAGGCGGGGCTGCAATCGAGTCTGGACAGCGCCGCTCTGGCCGCCGCCGCCGCGCTGAAAAGCAGCAAGGTGGATCTGAGCGAAGCGCAGCTGACGGCGAAGGCCCGGAAATTTCTTCAGGCCAACCTGGCCCAGTATGATGTGGAAAATACCTCGATCCATGTCACCAAGAATGGCACCACGCTGGATGTCACCGCGCAAACGGAGATGCCGACGACCTTTCTCAGGCTGATCGGTATCGGCAAGATGCACTTCAAGGCGCACAGCCAGACGACCTACAACTTCCCGCCGCTGGAAGTGGCGCTGGTGCTGGACAATACCGGCTCCATGGATTTCTACGGCAACGGCTCGGATCGTTGCCGAAACAGGAGCTTCTGCCGCAACAAGACCCGCATGTTCAAGCTGAAGACCGCCGCCCGGAAGTTCGTCACTGATCTCAAGGCCAAGGTGGTGGACGATCCGCAAAGCCTCAAGATCGGCATCGTGCCCTACAGCACCTATGTGCGCCTGAGCAACAGCTACCAGAACGCCAACTGGCTGGACACGTCGAAGGCTCAAACCTGCACCAAATGGAGATGGAAGTGGAACAGGCGGCAGGGCTGGCACAGGGTCTGCAAACAATACGGGGTTGACTGGGACGGCTATGTGGGCTTCCGGACAAATCGCAACAACGAGGTGGATGGCTCCTATTCGCTGGAGAAAATCCCGGCAATCAATCGTGACAACGCGCCTTACAGCCAGCGCCTTTCGCAGTGGGGCAATTACAACCTGGTGCCGCAGAACCTGGCGCGGGTCATGCCGCTGAAGGCGCTGACGGATCAGGGCGAGACGCAGTTGCTTGACAGGATCAACGCGATGAAGCCCGACGGCGGCACCTACATCCCCGGAGGACTCATCTGGGGCGCGCGCATGCTCTCGCACCAGGAACCGCTGGATGAGGGCATGAGCTATGAGGATCAGGGCGAGAAGAAGGCGCACAAGGTCATCGTTCTGATGACGGATGGCGTCAACACCTGTTCGCAGATGTCCGGCAACGAGAACTATGTCGATTGCTATCCCGGCAACACCGTGGATCAGGCGGGGCTGGATTCCATGGCGCGCATCTGCTCTTCGCTGAAGGAAACCAATCCGGACACGGGTCTGCCCTACGCCGATATCATTACCATCGGTTTCGATCTGTCCGATCTGCCCGCCGGCGCAAGGAGCAAGGTGGAAGATTCCCTGAGAAGCTGCGCCTCGCTTGGCTACTACCCCGCCAGCCGTGATGACATCGCCAATGTCTTCGGCAGGATCGGCTCGAAGCTGAGCATGCTGCGGCTGTCGCGCTGAGCCTCGCGGGCTGGAAGCAACAGACAGGCCGGAAATGAAAACGGCCCCCGGATGCGCTTGCAAACATCCGGGGGCCGCCGGTCATGACCGGAAGGGAACGGCGCGATCAGGGGATCTTGAGGGGCAGGCAAGGGATATGCCATCAGCGGGAAATCGCGCCGTTCCCTTC
>JALUFY010000231.1 GCA_027051995.1 Hyphomicrobiales bacterium | reverse complement strand
CGCCAGCCCCGGCCAGCCGGGCAGATAGGCCAGACCGGCGATATCCTCCGCCCCGTATGCGCGGCGCAGCGGGACGCCCTCCGGCGTTTGCGCGCCCCCCTTCGGGGCCGGCGCGGCTTCCCGCGGCATGGCGAAATTCACGGCGGAATAATCAGGCAGCCTGCTCATGCCGCGCCCTCCACCGGAAAGATCGCGGCGGTGGCGCGCCATTCTCTTCCGTCATGACCGGCCTTGTGCCGGTCATCCAGGGCGGCGGGCCGGGGAGCTTGCGGCTCTGGATTGCCAGGACGAGGCCCGGCAATGACGGAGGAAGACCGGAGCAGGCGGGAGTATTCATGCGCTTTCCCCGCGCCGCCAGGAAACCTCTGGAGCATATTCCGTATCATCTCCCCACCCCCAGGGCTTCCTGCGCCCGGCCAAGGAAGGCCAGGGCGTCCATTCCGGCGAAAAGCCGCTCGTCCGCGTCGAGTCCGGTATCTTTCCCGGCGATCCACACCGGAGCCGCGCCCGCCGCGCGCAGGGCCGCCAATGCCTCCTCGCCATGTTCCTCGCAGAAGCCGTCCGGCGCGCACAGAACGGCCGCCTCGCAGCCGCTGGCGGAGAAATCCTCCACGCCTCCTTCCACGGCCTCGATGCCGCCCGCCGCCAGCAGCGCGGCCGTCCACACCGCCCGGGGGCTGGCCGCCGCTCCTCCGGCGCGGGCCAGAAAGACGCGCGGTGGATGCCCGTGCCGCTCGCGGTAGTCTTCCGCCGCGCCGCGCAACGCCTCGAAGGGCTCGGCCAGTCTCGGCGGCAGGCCGCGGCGCGGCGCAGGTGCCAGAACCTCCGGCGGCGTCTCATTGAGATCGGGGAACTCGCTTACCCCCGTGATCGGCCTCTCGCGCCGGGCGATGGCCCGGGCGCGCGATTGGCGCTTTTCCGCCGCCATCTCCTCGATCATGCCGCCGCCCAGCGCCATGAGCAGGCCGCCCGCCGCCTCGATCCTGCGGAAAATCTCCCACGCCTTCCTCGCCAGTTGCGCGGTGAGATATTCCACGAAGGCCGATCCGGCGGCCGGATCGGACACCTTGTCCAGCCCGGCTTCCTCAAGGGCGATGATCTGCGCGTTGCGCGCCATGCGCCGGGAAAAGCCGTCCGGCAGGCCGAGCGCGGCGGTGAAGGGCAGCGCGGTGATGGCGTCCGCCCCGCCAACGCCGGCGGCGAAGACGGCCGATGTGGCGCGCAGCATGTTCACATGCACATCATGGCGGGTCAGCATCCGCCAGGCGCTCTCGGCCTGAAGCAGCAGGGGCGTCGCGGCCAGTCCGGCGGCGGAAAGGATGCGCGCATGCACGAGACGCGCGGCGCGCAGCTTGGCGATGGTCAGGAACTGATCCGCGTCCGCCGTCAGGAGCCAGGAGATGCGCGGCGCGGCGGCGTCCGGCGCGATGCCCTCGTCTTCCAGCAGGCGCAGCATCTGCGCCATGGCGGCGGCGGCGATGGCCAGCTCCTGGGCCTCGCTCGCGCCCTTCGCGTGCCACAGGCGGGTATCGGCGGAAAAGACGATGCGCGACGGCCCGGCGGCAAAAAGCTCGGCCATGTCACGGGCCAGCGCACCGGCGTCCTTTGTCGGGGGCTCGCCCGCGAAGGGATCGGCGTTGAGCAGCAAGGGCGCGATGGAAAGATCATAGCGGCGCGCCGCATAAAGTGTCAGCAGGTCATGGGCCGCATCAGACCAGCCCGCCCCGGCGTCCAGCCGCAGGGGGAAGAGCTCCGCGTCCAGCCCCTCCAGCGCCTCAAGCATGTCCGCGCGCGCCAGCCCGAAGCCGCCGGATATGGCCGAATCGCGCAGCACGAGGGCCAGCCCGTCCGCGCCGCCGTTCAGATCCTCGCGCGCCTGGGCATTGGCCGCCGCCGCGCCGGGCAGCTCCAGCCGCTGCATGACGGCCCAGCCGCGCCCCCTCGCCAGCGGCGCGGGCCGCGCAGGCATCGGGCATGGCTCGGCGGAAGAATGAACCGGCTGGATGGGAATGCCGTCATCGGTTTCGCGGACAAGCGATTCCGGCGGCCGCCCGCGCAGGCTGGCGCGGGCCTTCTCAAGCCAGTCCGCTTTCGTCGCGGGCGGAAACTCCTGTGCGGGATCGAATGCCGTCATGCCGGCCACGATAGCCCGGGAAGGCGGCTTTCACAAACTGGCCTTTGGGCGTAATGCGCGGGGCGATGTGCGCGCCGGGCAGGGCGGAATGCTTCAGCGCGCGCACCAGTCCGCCAGATTGCGCAGGTAGGCGTCGCAGGCCTCCAGCTGCTCCAGGGTGACGTATTCGTCCGGCTTGTGCGCCTGTTCGATGTGCCCCGGCCCGCAGATCACGGCGGGCATGCCCGCGCGCTGGAAGAGTCCCGCCTCGGTGCCGTAGGAGGCCCGGTAGCAGCCGTTCGCCCCGGCGAAGCGCATGGCCAGCCGCGCGGCCGGGGAATCGTCCTCGTGCGCCAGTCCCGGCACGGCGTTGACCACCTCCGTGGTCACGCCGGCTTCCCTGGAAACCTTCTTCATCTCCGGCTCGACATGGCGGGCGGCGAAATCGCGCACCCGTTGCGGGATGACGCCGGATTCCGCCTCCGGCATCAGCCGCGTTTCCCAGTCGATGGCGCATTCCTGCGGGATGATGTTCTTCGCCGTGCCGCCGTTCACCAGCCCGATGTTCACCGTCGTCCAGGGCGGAACGAAGCCCGATTCGGGATCGGCCTTGCCGCGCTCTTCCGCCGCGATGCGGTTGATCTCGCCGATCACCTCGCCGGCCGCCATGATGGCGTTGACGCCCAGATGCGTGCAGCTGGAATGCGCCGCCTGCCCGCGCACCGTGGTGCGCATCACCTCGATGCCCTTGTGCGCGGTGACCACCTTCATCCCCGTCGGCTCGCCCACGAAGACCGCCTCCACCGGCGGCAGATTGCCCTTCATCCACTCGATCATCGGCCTGACCCCGGTGCAGCCCACCTCCTCGTCGCAGGAAAAGGCCAGGATGATGGGCCGCTTCAGATCCTGCTTGAGAAAATGCGGAACAAGCGCCAGCGCCGAGGCCAGATAGCCCTTCATGTCGCAGGTTCCCCGGCCATAGACGCGGCCTTCCTCTTTCTCCACACGCAGCGCGAAGGGATCGGATGTCCAATCCTGCCCGTCCACCGGCACCACGTCGGTATGGCCCGACAGCACCAGCCCGCCCTCTATGCGCGGGCCGATGACGGCCACCAGATTGGCCTTGCCGGGCTCGAAATCCACCCTGTGCGAATCGATGCCGAAACCGGCCAGATAGTCCCGCGCGAAGGCGATGAGCTCCAGATTGGAGTTGCGGCTCGTCGTGTCGAAGGCCACCAGCGCCTTCAGCATTTCCACCGTCGTCATGGATTTGTCCGGCATGGGCATTTCACCACCTTGTTTTTTTCCGCCCGGCGGGCTTTAACAGCGCCAGGAACATGAATCCGTCCGGTCACTGGGCAAAAATCCATACCACCGGAAGAGGCAGGAAGATACCCCCGCGATCAGCGGCGGCCAAAAGGTTTTCGCATCATGATGAACCCGCGCAACGGCTACGACATCAGAAAATACATCCGCTCCATCCCCGATTATCCGAAAAAGGGCGTCATCTTCCGCGACGTGACCACCCTCATGGCCTCGGCGCACGGTCTGCGCGCCTGCGTGGACGAGCTGGTCTGGCCGTTCCTTGATGTTGAGGTGGATTACGTCATCGGCATCGAGGCGCGCGGCTTCATCCTCGGCGGCGCGGTGGCCCATGAGCTGGGGCGCGGCTTCGTGCCTATCCGCAAGAAGGGCAAGCTGCCCTGGAAGGTCATCGGCAAGGATTACGAGCTGGAATACGGCGTTGATCGCATCGAGGTGCATGCCGACGCCATCAAGAAGGGCGACAGGGTCTTGCTCATCGACGATCTCATCGCCACCGGCGGCACGGCGGACGCCGCCATCGACCTGATCCGCGAATCCGGCGGCCAGCTGGTGGCCGCCGCCTTCGTCATCGACCTGCCCGATTTGGGCGGCTCGCAAAAACTGCGCGCCAAGGGGGTCAAGGTGCACACCCTTGTGGAGTTCGAGGGCGGCTGAAGGCGCCGCCGCCTGCCCGCGCCCCAGCGGATAATGCGCTTTAATCCCTTTTCCCGCGCGCGGGAATGGAGTAGGAAACCGGCAATTTGCGCGCCGCGCCGGGAGCATGTGAGAGCCAGATGCCGAAAAGAACAGACATCAAATCCATTCTTGTCATCGGCGCGGGCCCCATTGTCATCGGTCAGGCCTGCGAATTCGACTATTCCGGCGCTCAGGCCATCAAGGCGCTGAAGGAAGAGGGCTACCGGGTCATCCTGGTCAACTCCAACCCGGCCACCATCATGACCGACCCGGAGCTGGCGGACGCCACCTACATCGAGCCCATCACGCCAGAAGTGGTGGCGAAAATCATCCGCAAGGAGCGCCCCGACGCCCTGCTGCCCACCATGGGCGGCCAGACGGCGCTCAACACCGCCCTGTCGCTGGAGCGCATGGGCGTGCTGGAGGAATGCGGCGTGGAAATGATCGGCGCGCGCGCCGATGTCATCGACAAGGCCGAGGACCGCGAGCTGTTCCGCAAGGCGATGGAGAAGATCGGCCTCGATCTGCCGCGCTCTGCCTTCGTCAACACCTCGGAACTGAAAAAGCGCTTCCAGCGGGATCACGACGAGGCCGTGGCGGGCATCGAAAGCGCCCTGCCGGAGGGCGAAGAGCGCGGAAAAGCCCTTGAGCGCTTCGAGGAGGAGTGGATCGAGAAGGAATGGGAGCGCCGCGAGGAGCACCGGCTGGAGGCCATGCGCCAGATCTTCGCCGCCTACAAGGTCACCGGCCTGCCGGCCATCGTGCGCCCCTCCTTCACTCTGGGCGGCACCGGCGGCGGAATCGCCTATACCCTGGAGGAGCTCTACGACATCGCCCTTGGCGGCGTGGAGGCCTCGCCGACGAACGAGGTGCTCATCGAGGAATCCATTCTCGGCTGGAAGGAATACGAGATGGAGGTCGTCCGCGACATGGACGACAACTGCATCATCATCTGCTCCATCGAGAATGTCGATCCCATGGGCGTGCATACCGGCGATTCCATCACCGTGGCCCCGGCGCTGACCCTGACCGACAAGGAATATCAGCGCATGCGCGATGCCTCCATCGCGGTGTTGCGCGAAATCGGCGTGGAGACCGGCGGCTCCAACGTGCAGTTCGCCGTCAACCCGAAGGATGGCCGCATGGTCATCATCGAGATGAACCCGCGCGTTTCGCGCTCCTCGGCGCTGGCTTCCAAGGCCACGGGCTTTCCCATCGCCCGCGTCGCCGCCAAGCTGGCCATTGGCTACACCCTGGACGAGCTGGACAACGACATCACCGGCGGGGCCACCCCGGCCTCCTTCGAGCCCACCATTGATTACGTGGTCACCAAGGCGCCGCGCTTCGCCTTCGAGAAGTTCGCCGGGGCCGAGCCCGTGCTCTCCACCTCCATGAAGTCGGTGGGCGAGGTCATGGCCATCGGCCGCACCTTCGCCGAGAGCCTGCAAAAGGCCCTGCGCGGGCTGGAGACGGGGCTGACGGGGCTGGATGAAGTGGAGATCCCCGGCATCGAAACCGATCCCAGGAACGCCATCCGCGCCGTGCTCTCCAGGGCCACGCCGGAGCGCATTCTCTATATCGCCCAGGCCATCCGCGAAGGCGCTTCGATGGAAGAGATTCACCGCGTCTGCCGTTATGATCCCTGGTTCCTCGAACAGCTGGCGGACATTATCGCCTGGGAAAACCGCGTCCGCGAACACGGCCTGCCGGAGGACGCCGCCAACATGCGCGCCCTGAAGGCAAAAGGCTTTTCCGACAAGCGTCTGGCGCGGCTGGCCGGGATGGATGAACAGCAGGTGCGCGATCACAGACACGGGCTTGGCGTGCGCCCGGTGTTCAAGCGCATCGACACCTGCGCCGCCGAGTTCGCCGCTCCCACGGCCTACATGTATTCCACCTACGAAACCGGCCTGCCCGGTGTTTCCGATGGCTGCGAGGCGCGGGTGTCGGAGCGTGACAAGATCGTCATTCTCGGCGGCGGACCGAACCGGATAGGGCAGGGCATAGAGTTCGACTACTGCTGCTGCCATGCGGCCTATGCCCTCTCTGACAGCGGCTATGAAACCATCATGGTCAACTGCAATCCGGAGACGGTCTCCACCGATTATGACACCTCCGACAGGCTCTATTTCGAGCCCCTGACCGCCGAGGACGTGCTGGAGATCCTCCACAAGGAGAAGCAGAAGGGCGTTCTGAAGGGCGTCATCGTGCAGTTCGGCGGCCAGACGCCGCTCAATCTGGCCGAGGAGCTGTTGCAAAACGGCGTGCCCATTCTCGGCACTTCGCCCGACGCCATCGACCTGGCCGAGGATCGCGACCGCTTCTCCGCCCTGCTGCGCGATCTGGGCCTGCGCCAGCCGGACAACGGCATCGCCCGCACCGCGAAGGAAGCCATCGAAATCGCCGAATCCATCGGCTATCCGGTAGTCATCCGCCCCTCCTACGTGCTCGGCGGGCGCGCCATGGAGATCGTCCGCGACCGCGCCCAGCTGGAGCGCTACATCTCCGAGGCCGTGGTGGTTTCCGGCGATTCGCCGGTGCTCATAGACAGCTACCTGAGCAACGCCATCGAGGTGGACGTGGACGCCCTGGCCGACGGTGAGGATGTCTTCATCGCCGGCGTCATGGAGCATATCGAGCAGGCCGGCATCCATTCCGGCGATTCCGCCTGCTCCCTGCCGCCCAACACCCTGCCCGAAGAGGTCACGGGAGAGATCAGGCGTCAGAGCGCCGCCCTGGCCAGGGCGCTGAACGTCAAGGGCCTGATGAACGTGCAATATGCCGTCAAGGACGGCGTGGTCTATATCCTGGAAGTCAATCCGCGCGCCTCGCGCACCGTGCCCTTCGTCGCCAAGGTCACCGGCCGCCCGGTGGCGAAACTCGCCGCCCGCGTCATGGCCGGGGAGCCGCTGGCCGCCCTTGGCCTGAAGGAACGGGCGCTCAGGCACATCGGCGTCAAGGAGGCGGTCTTTCCCTTCAACCGCTTCCCCGGCGTCGATACCCTGCTCGGCCCGGAGATGCGCTCCACCGGCGAGGTCATGGGGATCGATGCGGATTTCGCCACCGCCTTCGCCAAGGCGCAACTCGGCGCGGGCCAGCGGCTGCCGCTGTCCGGCGCGGTCTTCATCTCGGTGCGCGGCGAGGACAAGCCGGGCATCCTGGCGGCGGCCAGGCTGCTGCATGATCTGGGCTTTTCCATCCTCGCCACCGGCGGCACGCAGAAATATCTGGAGGAGCACGGCGTGCCCGCCCGGCGGGTAAAGAAGGTGCTGGAAGGCCGCCCCAACATCGTTGACGCAATGGCCAACGGCGAGGTGCAGCTGGTCTTCAACACCACCGAGGGCGCGCGCGCCCAGGCCGATTCGCGCTCCATCCGCCAGCAGGCGCTGGTGTCCGGCATTCCCTATTCCACCACGGTGGCCGGCGCCAGGGCCACGGCGGAAGCCATCGCCGCGCTCAAGGAGCATGGCCTTGATGTGAAGGCGCTTCAGGAGTATATTGCCTGACGCAATTTTGGCGGACACGCCCCCTGCCACCGGATAATGCCGAGGCGGGAGGGGTGTTTTTTGCTGAAAGTTAACGGGGGCCGGCCCGCCGGACACAATGATTCGCCGGGCCACACCAGAGAAGAAATGGAAAATTGAGACCCATGGAAAAAGTTCCTATGACAGCGGCGGGCCACGCCGCCATGCAGGAAGAGATCAGGCAGCTGAAGTCCGTCGAGCGTCCGCGCATCATCAAGGCCATCGCGGAGGCGCGCGCCCATGGCGATCTGTCGGAAAACGCCGAATATCACGCCGCCAAGGAGCAGCAGGGCTGGAACGAGGCCCGCGTCATGGAGCTGGAAGACAAGCTCTCCCGCGCCGAGGTCATCGATGTGTCCAATCTCTCCGGCGACAAGGTGCAGTTCGGCGCCACGGTGAAGCTGGTGGATGAGGATACCGAAAAGGAAGTCACCTATCAGATTGTCGGCGATTTCGAGGCCGATGTCTCCAAGGGCAAGATTTCCATCTCCTCGCCCATCGCCCGCGCCCTCATCGGCAAGGAAGCCGGTGATTCAGTGGAGGTCAACACCCCCGGCGGCGGCAAGTCCTACGAAATCCTCGAGGTGGAATACAAATAGGCGTCCTTCCGCGCCACGTGCGGGGCAAGGGATCAACGGAGAAAGGCCCGGTGTTTCCGCCGGGCCTTTTTCACGCCAGCGCCTCTCTCAGGTCATCCGGCGCGTTCAGGCTCCAAGCCTTCAGGCCGATGGCGCGCTTGAAAAAATCCGTCCAGGGATCCGGCCGCTTCAGCCGTTCTTCGATGTTGTGAATGGTCCAGTGGCGCGGATGGACGCCTTGCGTCATCTCGTCCCATGCCAGCGGCGTGGCCACGGTGGCCCGCGCCCGCGCCCGCGTGGAATATGGCGCGACCGCCGTCTGCGCATAGGCGTTGCGCCAGATGTCGATGAGAATGCGCCCCTTGCGCGCCGCCTTGCGCGCGTTCAGCGTCAGAAGCTCCGGATTGGAGGCGATCATCCGCTCCCCCAGCGCCCGCGCCAGCCTGCGCGTGGCGTCGAACGGGAATTGCGGCTTCAGCGGGATGGTGACGTGAAACCCGCGCGAGCCGGTGGTCTTGACGAAGACCGGCAGGCCGAGCGCCTCCAGCATGCCGCGGAAATCCACCGCCACGCGGCGCACGGCGTCGGTATAATCGCCCGGCGGATCAAGATCGAATATCATCTGATCGGCGATGTCCGGCGCTTCCGCACGCGCCAGCGAGGCGTGAATCTCCAGCGCCCCGATATTGACCAGAAAGACTGCCGTGGCGGGGCTGTCCACCACCACCTCATGCACCACCTTTTTCGGATCGTCCTTCATCGGCAGCGCCGCCGTGCGCACCCAGGGGGGGAACCAGTCCTGCGCCCGGCGCTGATAGAAGCCGCCCGCGCCCAGCCCGCGCGGATAGCGCTTGATGGTCACCGGCCTGTCCGCCAGCAGCGCCGCCATGCGCGGCCACACGCGCTGGTAATAGGCCGCCAGGGTGGCCTTGGTGGCCCCGCCCGCGCCGAACAGCGCCTTGTCCGGATGGGTGAAGGGCACAGGTTTGCCATCCACGATGCGCGTGCCGCCGTCCCTGCTCATGACTTTCCTTAACAAGAGATGAACGCCCGGCTCAGCGCCGGTTCAACCAGCATTTGTTATAGTCCACATGATCAGTGAAACAGGAAAAGGAAAAAACGGCAAGCGAAATGGGGTTGGGGGAACTTTCAGGAAATCAGGAAAGGAGACCCGTCATGAAAACCATCCGCTCAATCCCCGCGATCATCGGCGCGGCGCTCGTCATGGCCGCCGCCTTCGCCACTCCCGGCATGGCTGGGAAGAACGTCCTGCCGGGGGTGAAGGGCTACAACTTCAACGCATCTCCAAACAGGTTGCGCCGTCTGTGCCGCAACACATGGGGCGGGCGCTACTGGCATGTTGGCCGCCACTATGGCTGCGATGGTGCCGTCAGCAAATATGGCCGCTTCGACATCCGCTGCCTGGTGCCCAAGGCCCATTCGAAATACGAGGATCCCTGCGTGGTCAAATACGCCGCTCCCGGTCAGCAAGACTGGCGGGATGATCCCCGGCGCGGCCGGCCGAACAATCCGGGCGGGCAGAACAATCCCGGTAGCGGGCTCATTGGCGGCATGCCGACTCACAGGTGAGCGCATCGCCATGACCTGCAAGGAACAAGGGCCGTGCGTTCGTCCTGACGGCATGCCCCGCTTGCCAGAGGCAAGGGGTCAGGGCCGCCAGTCATAAAGCCAGGCCATGCGCTCCATCCCGCGCCTGCCGGAAGAAAAACGGATGAACTGATCGCGGAAGAACGACAGCGGCGGCCCGGCGTGATAGACGCCCGCCAGTTTGTGCGAGCTTTCCACGATGCGCGCCGCGCGCGGCTGGCGGATTGTCTCGCAAGACCTGAAGGCCGCCGCCGGATCATCCCTGTTTGCCGCCAGCCGCTGGCCCAGCACCACGGCGTCTTCCAGCGCCATCACCGCCCCGGAGGCCAGATAAGGCAGCGTCGGATGGGCCGCATCGCCAATCAGCGTCATCCGCCCCTTGCCCCACAGCGGCGCGGGCTTGCGGTCGGCCCCGGCCCAGCGCAGCCATTTCCGCGGAATGTCCAGCACCGCCTTCAGGCGGGAGTCCACGCCGGAAAAAACCTCCGTCAGGATTTCGCCTCGCGAAGGCGTGCTCCATTTATCGCTTCGCCAGTCCTCGTTCACCGCCACGACGATGTTGAACTTCCTTCCCGCGCTCACCGGATAATGCACCACGTGCCCGCCTTTGTGCAGCCACAGGGTCACGCAGGAGGTATCGACGGCTTCCGGCACGTCTTCGATATCCGCCAGTGCCCGGTAGAGCACATGCCCGGCCAGCACCGGCGGGCCGTCGCCAAGCAGCTGTTCGCGGATGCTGGAGCGGATGCCGTCCGCCCCGATCAGCGCATCACCGGCCTCCTCGCACCCGTCGTCCGTGAGCGCGCTGATGGCGCCGTCCGATGTCTTGTAGAAGGACACCCGTCTGCCGTTTTGCAGCTCGATGCCGGGCGTGGCCCTGGCCACCTCCAGAAGGGCGTTGAGCAGATCGGCCCGGTGCACCACCTGATAGGACGTGCCGAAACGCTCGCGGAAGCGCTTATCCAGCGGAACCTGCCCCAGAAGAGCGCCGTCCGCCGCCCGGCGGATGTTGATCGCGCCGGGCATGACGGCGTGTCTTTCAAGCGCTTCCCACACGCCCAGCGACTCCAGCGCCCTGCGTCCGTTCGGCCCCATCTGGATGCCCGCGCCGACTTCCTCGAAGGCCGCCGCGCGCTCCAGCACAACGGCCTCGCAGCCCGCCTTCGCCGCCGCGATCGCCGCCGCGATACCGGCTATGCCGCCCCCCGCGATGATGATTCGTGTCATGTTCGCTGCCCGTTGGCCGATGCAGCCCCCTTACCTGCGCGTTATTGCCTCATGGAGAAAACGGCGGCAAGTCAAAATGGGCAATTTTTTCGCATCCGCGCGTGGCGGCTACCGCGTCAGGGATTTGGCAGATCGAAGAAGGGTCTGAGCCGCACGCCCACGGCGCTTCCGGCCATCCCGGCGGCCAGCCATTCCCAGCCATGCAGCGATCCCGTGGCGATGCCGGAGAAATAGGCCCCCACGTTGCAGCCGAAGGCGATGCGCGCCCCGTAGCCCATCATCAGCCCGCCCAG
>JALUFY010000230.1 GCA_027051995.1 Hyphomicrobiales bacterium | reverse complement strand
CCCACAACAGGCGGGTGCTCGCGCCTATGTTCGCCGCTGTCTTCGTCATCGCCGCGATCATCGGCGGGCTTTATGTCTTCAATATCTCCATCGCAGCGGGCATCGCCCGCCTGATCCCGCAAGGCGCGCGGGCGAAGATGGGGGATCAGCTGGCGAAATCCATGACGCATGGCCGGTTCTGCACCCGCCCGGAGGGTGTGGCGGCCTTGCGCGCGCTGACGGCGCGCCTGAAACGCCCCGGCTCAAAGGACGCCTTCGTCGTGCGGGTGGGCAAGATGGGCATGGTGAACGCCTTCACCGTGCCCGGCCAGCGCATCATCATCAGCGAAAAACTTCTGGATTTCACGGACAGCTCCGACGAGCTGGCCGGCGTGCTGGCGCATGAAATGGGCCATGCGCTGGAGCTGCATCCGGAGGCCTCCATCGTGCGCAGCTTCGGCCTCTCGGCGCTGGGCTCCTTGATATTCGGGCAGTCATCGAACATGGAGACGCTGGCCGCCCTGATGCTGCAACTGGCCTATTCGCGCCAAGCCGAGCGGCAGGCCGACGGCTGGGCGCTGAAGCTGCTGCGCCAGGCGCATGTCAGCGCCACGCCGCTGGCCACGTTCTTTCGCAAGATCCGCAAGAAATACGGCGACCGGGGCGGCTTCATGGCGGCCTTCAGCACCCATCCGGCGACGAAGGAGCGCATCGCCCGCATCGAGGCCGCCGGACACTGGGCGGCCACTCCGGCGCTGAGCAAGGCGCAATGGGCGGCGCTGAAAAAAATCTGCGATTAGCAGGGGGCAGGCTCAGGCGCTTTTCCTGCTTCCCGGCCTGTCTTCCGTTGCGGGCTTCATTGCCTTTTCGCGCAGTTCCTCGAAGGTGTATCGCGCCGGGCGCTGGGCGGAGAGATCGAAGTCCTCCACCATCGGCTTTTCGGTATCCACGCCCTTCAGCCAGACCTTCAGGGCCTTGAGGGGATGGGCCAGGGTGTCGTTGACCGCCGTTGGCTCGAAGCCGGAATGCACCATGCAGTCGGCGCATTTCTCGTAGCGGCCAACGCCGAAGCCGTCCCAATCCGTATTGTTCATCAGACCGGCGAAGGTTTCCTCGTAGCCTTCATTGATGAGATAACAGGGCTTCTGCCAGCCGAAGATGTTGCGCGTGGGGTTGCCCCAGGGGGTGCATTGATAGCGCTGGTTGCCGGCGAGAAAATCCAGATAGAGGATGGACTGGTTGAAGCGCCAGGTCTTCTTCTCGCGCTTCTGGACGCGGAAGAGATCGCGGAAGATGTTCTTCGTCTGCGTGCGGGTGAGGAAATGCTGCTGATCCGAGGCGCGCTCATAGGCGTATCCGGCGGAGATGGTGATGCTCTCCACGCCCATGTCCATGACGTAATCGAAGAACTCCGCCACCTTCCCGGGCACGGCGTTGTTGAACAGGGTGCAGTTGATGGTCACCCGGTGGCCGCGCCTGACGGCCTCGCGGATGGCGTCCGTGGCGATGTCGAAGACGCCTTGCTGATCCACCGCCCTGTCATGCTCCTCGCCCAGGCCGTCGAGATGCACCGAGAAGGTGAGATAGACGGAGGGCTCGTAGTCATCCATCTTCTTTTTCAGCAGCAGGGCGTTGGTGCACAGATAGACGAACTTCTTGCGCGCGATCAGCCCCTTGACGATCTGCGGCATGTCCCTGTGGATGAGCGGCTCGCCGCCGGGGATGGAGACGATGGGCGCGCCGCATTCATCGGCCGCGGCCAGGCAGTCCTCCACGGAGAGGCGCTTGTCGAGAATTTCCTTCGGATAATCGATCTTGCCGCAGCCGGGACAGGCCAGATTGCAGCGGAACAGCGGCTCCAGCATGAGCACCAGCGGATAGCGCGCCCTTCCGGTGAGCTTCTGCCTGAGGATATATGCGCCGACGCGCAGCTGCTGAATGAATGGCACGGCCATGGCCGGGCTCCTTCGGGATTGCTTCGGTTGTCGGCTTATGAACCGCGTCCGCCTTGCCGGTCAAGTGCGGCGGGCGGGCTTTTCCATCGCCGCAGCCAGGCGAGAAGCTGGGGCAGGACGACGAGCGTCGTCAGGAGGGTGAGCGAAACCGACACGGTGAGCAGCTCGCCCATGGAGCTCATGCCCCTGTGGGGGGTGAGCCACAAGGTGCCAAAGGAGCCGATGGTGGTGAGCGCCGAGATGACGATGGCGCGCGGGGTGGAGGTATCCGGCACGGCCCCGGAGGCTTCCTCACGGGCGCGGTGGACATAGTGGATGGCCGAATCGACGCCAAGGCCGAGCAGCAGCGGGATGACGATGACATTGGCGAAATTGAACGGCGCGTTGAACAGCACCGTGTATCCGGCCAGCAGCAGCGCGGCCAGAACGATGGGCGCGAGCACCAGCAGGGTGAGCACGAAAGAGCGCATGACCAGCAAGACGATGACCACCACCACCGCCAGGGCGATCAGCGTGGCGGCGCGCATGGCCGAGGAGACGACATCGGCGGCGCCCGTGATCTCCACCGGCGCTCCGGTGGCGGCGGGCGCGATCTTGCGCACGGCGGCGGCGAAGGCGCGCATGGATTTTTCCGTATCGAGCGCGCCTTGCGGGATGATCTCCAGCCGCCAGCGGCCATCCGGGGCGACATACCAGGCGCGCAGTTGCGGATCCATGGTTTCCATGGTCAGGGCGGGGGCATTGGCCAGCTTGCCGAGCATGGCGATGGTGTCCGGCAGGCGGATGAAGATGGCCGCCTCCAGCCGCCCGGCGGCGCGCGGCTCGCCGCCCCTTGTGGCGAGAAACAGCTCCACGGCCCGGCGCAGGCGGGTGGCGGAGCGGCGCACATCCTCCTCCGCGCCGGGGGCGCTGGCGATGGTTTTCAGGTATCCGGTCATGCGGCTGAGGGCGCGCAGGCGGGCGGTGTTGTTGATGCTGCGTTTCAGGTTCACCTTGTCCGGGATGCGCCCTTTCAGGGAGTGCAGAATGGCCAGCTTGTGCCTTTGCCCCTTGGGGAGAAAATCCTCCACGGTGCGCACCCGGGCCACTTCCGGCAGGGACGTCAGGCGTTGCGCCAGGGCGCGCGCCTTGCCCGGATCGCTGGCGATGGCCGAAAGGGCATAGACAAGGCCAGGCTCGTCCTTCAGCAGGCGGTTGAAGGCGATGACCGCCGGAGAGGCCGGATCCTTCAGGTTCACCGGATCGCCATCGAAGCGCACCTTCGGCAGCAGCGCGATGCTGGCGATGGCGGCGGCTATGACCGCCAGGGTAACGGCCGCCCGCAAATGCGGAATGGCGCGGCGGCGCGGCGGCTGGCGCAGGATGGCGGCGCTGTCCGCACGCCAGCGGCGCGGAAAAGGC
>JALUFY010000229.1 GCA_027051995.1 Hyphomicrobiales bacterium | reverse complement strand
CTATCAGGGCGTGCGCCCGGCGGTGAACGTCGGCCTGTCGGTTTCCCGCGTGGGCTCGGCGGCGCAGATCAAGGCGATGAAACAGGTGGCCGGCACGATCAAGAACGAGCTGGCGCAATACCGCGAGATGGCGGCCTTCGCGCAGTTCGGCTCCGATCTGGATGCGGCCACCCAGAAGATGCTCAAGCGCGGCGAGCGGCTCACCGAGCTTCTCAAGCAGCCGCAGTTCTCGCCGCTGAAGGTGGAGGAGCAGGTCGTCGTGCTGTTCGCCGGCACGCAGGGCTACCTTGATCCGCTGCCGGTGAACAAGGTGGGCGCCTTCGAGGAGGGCCTTCTGACCTTCATGCGCGAGAAGCACTCCAATATCCTGGAAACCATCCGCACGGAAAAGGAGCTTTCGGACACTACGCTCGAGAAGCTCCGGGAGGCCGTGGAGGCCTACGCGAAAGCTTTCGCCGCCTAGGCGGGGCCCCGAGGCTGTCTTGAACAACGGGATCGTGAACCAATGGCCAGTCTGAAAGACCTGCGGAACCGGATCGGCTCGGTCAAGGCGACGCAGAAAATCACCAAGGCCATGCAGATGGTGGCCGCCGCCAAGCTGCGCCGGGCGCAGGAGGCGGCGGAGGCCGCGCGCCCCTATTCGCGGCGCATGAACGCGGTGATCGCCAAGCTGGCGGCCAATCTGAAGGACGCCGAGGGCGCCTCGAAGTTCCTGGCCGGCACCGGCAGGGATGATGTGCATCTGCTCATCGTCTGCACCGCCGAGCGCGGGCTGTGCGGCGGCTTCAACTCCTCCATCGCCAAGCTGGCCGCGCAGCGCGCCGATGAATTGCGCGCGGCGGGCAAGACGGTGAAGATGATGTGCGTCGGCCGCAAGGGTTATGAGGCGCTGAAGCGCGAATACGGCTCCCTGATGATTGGCGAGCCGGTGGATCTGAAGCATCTCAAGCGCATCCGCTTCATGGACGCGCGGGAGATCGCAACGGGGCTCATCCGGCGCTTCAACGAGGGCGAATTCGACGTCTGCACGCTGTTCTACGCGGAATTCCGCTCGGTGATCTCGCAAAAGCCCACCGCCCTGCAGCTCATCCCGGCGCAGATAGAGGATGACGGGGGCACCGGCGGCGAAGGCGGCAAGGCGGCCTCCGGGGCGCGGGCGGCCTATACCTACGAGCCGGACGAGACGGAGATCCTCGATGATCTTCTGCCGCGCAACGTCTCGGTGCAGGTGTTCCGCGCGCTGCTTGAAAACGCCGCCTCGGAGCAGGGGGCGCGCATGTCGGCCATGGACAACGCGACGCGCAACGCCGGCGAGATGATCGACAAGCTGACGCTCTCCTACAACCGCCAGCGGCAGGCGCAGATCACCAAGGAACTCATCGAAATCATTTCCGGCGCGGAGGCTCTCTAGGAGAGCGCGCCCGCCACAATCTTTCAGGGACCAGGGAAAAATGGCCAAGACGACAACCAAGACCAGCGCGAAGACGAAGGCCAAAGGCGAAACGGGCCGCGTCGTGGAAGTGAAGGGGCCGGTCGTGGACGTGCAGTTCGACGATCACCTGCCGGAAATCCTCAACGCGCTGGAGACGGAAAACCAGGGCAAGCGGCTGGTGCTGGAAGTGTCCCAGCATCTGGGCGAGCACACGGTGCGCGCCATCGCCATGGACGCCACCGAGGGCCTGGTGCGCGGCCAGGAGGTGACGGACACGGGCGCGCCCATCTCCGTGCCGGTGGGCGACGAGACGCTGGGGCGCATCCTCAACGTCATCGGCGAGGTGGTGGATGAAGGCGCGCCGCTGAAGACGAAGGAGCGCCGCGCCATTCACCAGCCCGCGCCGGAATTCGTCGATCAGTCCACGGAGGCGGAAATCCTGGTCACCGGCATCAAGGTGGTCGATCTGCTCACCCCCTACGCCAAGGGCGGCAAGATCGGCCTGTTCGGCGGCGCCGGGGTGGGCAAGACGGTGCTCATCATGGAGCTGATCAACAACGTGGCCAAGGCGCACGGCGGCTACTCCGTGTTCGCCGGTGTTGGCGAGCGCACCCGCGAGGGCAACGACCTCTATCACGAGATGATCGAATCGGGGGTGAACAAGCCCGGCGGCGGCGAGGGCTCCAAGGCCGCCCTGGTCTATGGCCAGATGAACGAGCCGCCCGGCGCGCGCGCGCGTGTGGCGCTGACCGGCCTGACGGTGGCCGAGCACTTCCGCGATCAGGGCCAGGACGTGCTGTTCTTCATCGACAACATCTTCCGCTTCACCCAGGCGGGCTCGGAGGTTTCGGCGCTGCTGGGCCGCATTCCCTCCGCCGTGGGCTATCAGCCGACGCTGGCCACCGAAATGGGCGAATTGCAGGAGCGCATCACCACCACCAACAAGGGCTCCATCACCTCGGTGCAGGCCATCTACGTGCCGGCCGACGACCTGACCGACCCGGCGCCGGCCACGGCCTTCGCCCATCTGGACGCCACCACGGTGCTGTCGCGCTCCATCGCCGAGAAGGGCATCTATCCGGCTGTGGATCCGCTGGACTCCACCTCGCGCATGATGGACGCGCGGATCATCGGCGAGGAGCATTACAACGTCGCCCGCCAGGTGCAGGAGATCCTGCAACGCTACAAGGCGCTTCAGGACATCATCGCCATTCTCGGCATGGACGAGCTGTCGGAAGAGGACAAGATGGTGGTGGCCAGGGCGCGCAAGATCGAGCGCTTCCTGTCGCAGCCGTTCTTCGTCGCAGAGGTGTTCACCGGCTCGCCGGGACGGTTCGTTTCGCTGGAGGACACGATCAAGGGCTTCAAGGGCCTGTGCGCGGGCGAATACGACCATTTGCCGGAGGCCGCCTTCTACATGGTGGGCACCATGGAAGAGGCCATCGAGAAGGCCCAGAAGATGGCCGCCGAGGCCGCCTGAGTGAACACCGGGGCATCCCGCCCAGCCGTGGAGGCATGACGCAATGGCCGATGCATTGAGACTGGAGCTGGTCAGCCCGGAAAAGGAGCTGGCCTCAAGGCAGGTGAAGCAGGTCGTGGTGCCCGGCGTGGAGGGCGAATTCGTGGCCATGCCCGATCACGCGCCGCTTCTGTCCACCCTGAAGCCGGGCGTTCTGTCGATCGGCGAGATTTCCGGGCAGGAAACGCGCTATTTCGTGCGCGGCGGCTATGCCGAAATGGCCAACAATCAGCTTATCGTGCTGGCCGAGCGGGCCATCCCGCTCAAGCAGCTCGACGCGGCGGAGATCGAAAAGGAGATCCGCTGGGCCGAGGAGGACCTCGAAGACGCCCGCAGCGACGAGGAAAAGCGCAAGCTGCAAGAGCGGCTGGATTTTCTCAGGCAA
>JALUFY010000228.1:1080-11457 GCA_027051995.1 Hyphomicrobiales bacterium | reverse complement strand
TGTGATCCATGACCTCTCTACGAGGTCATGGATCACATGACGCTGACCCGGCACGCCGACATCGAGTTCATCGTCATCATCAACGAGAAGGTCTGGCAGGGCATCAAGCCGGAATACCAGAAGGTGATCATGGCCGCCGCCAGGCGCGTCGAGAAGGAACTGCGCGACAAGATGAACGCCATCGAGAACAAGGCGCTGGCCGACGTCAAGCCGAAGATCGACACCATCGATCTGACGGACGCCGAGCGCGGCGCATGGCGCAAGGCCACCCAGCCGGTGGTCAACACCTACATCAAGAACGCCGGAGAGCTCGGCAAGAAGCTCGTCGAGGCCGCCGGCAAGCTGTAGAAACCACGCCTTCATCAGGCCGCTCCGGCGATCGGGGCGGTCTGATTTCTCCCGCGAAACCGGCATGAGCGCCCGCCTTCCGGGGCAGGGCGGCGCGCCGGCGGGTTCATTCCGCATGGCATTCGGAGCCATCCGCCCATGATCCGTATCATCGACCGCATCAGCACATGGATGGCGCGGCTTTCCGCCTGGATGTTCTTCGCCATCGGCCTGATGGTCACCTGGGAGGTCGTCACCCGCAAGGTGTTCAACTCACCCACCATCTGGGTGGACGAGACGGCCCGCTTCTTTCAGGTCTGGGCGGTCTATCTGGCCGCCGCGCACATCCTCAAGAACCGCGACATGATCGTGGTGGAGATCATTCCCGTCCAGGGCCATCCCCTGCGCCGCAGGCTGCTGGACAGCATCACGCTGGCGATCATCGGCGTTTTTTCCTTCGTGGCGATGAAATACGGTTTCGACATTCTCATGGAATCCATCCGCCTGGGGCGGCACACCTCCACCATGCTGGGGGTGCCCAAGTGGATGACCGAAAGCTCCATTCCGGCGGGCTTCGGCCTGTTGCTGGCGCAGGCGATCGCGGAATTCGTCAAGCTGTGGCGGCCCGGCGGCGGGGCAATCGACAATCACGCCAGCGGCGGGGAGGGCGGCGCATGACCACCCTGCTGATCCTCGCCGCCCTGTTCACCCTGCTTCTGCTGCGCGTGCCGGTGGCCTTCACCCTGGGCGGGCTGGGGCTGGCCATGCTGTGGCTGGGCGGCTTTTCGCCCGTCATGGTTCCGCAGGCGCTGTTTTCCTCCATGGACAGCTTCATCCTGCTGGCCATTCCGATGTTCCTGCTGATGAGCAACATCCTGCTGCGCGGCGGCATCGGGGCCGATCTCTTCGCCGCCGTGCAGAGCTGGGTGGGCCACTGGCCCGGCGGGCTGGGCGTGGCCACCATCATCTCCTGCGCCATCTTCGCCGCCATCTCCGGCTCCTCGGTGGCCACGGCGGCCACCATCGGCACGGTGGCCATCACCGAGATGACAAAGCGCGGCTACGAGCGGCCCTTCGTGCTCGGCCTTTTGGCGGCGGGCGGCACGCTGGGCATTCTCATTCCGCCCTCCATCCCGCTCATTCTCTATGGCGTCATTACCGAGGAGAGCATCGTCCAGCTCTTTCTGGCCGGCATCGGCCCGGGGCTGTTCCTGGCCACGTTGTTCATTCTCTATTCGATGATCCATTCGCGCTTTTCGCCCTCCTACCGGCCGGTGCCGAAGGCCACCTGGGCGGAGCGCAGAACGGCCAGCCTGAAGGCCCTGCCGACGGTCATTCTGGCGGCCATCGTCATCGGCGGCATCTACGCCGGATGGTTCACCCCCTCGGAGAGCGCCGGCATCGGCTTCTTCGTGTCGCTGATCATCGTCTTCTCCATGGGCCGCATGGACTGGCCGAAGCTGAAGGAGGCCGTATATGCCTCGATGAAGACCACGGTGACGATCTTTCTCATCGTCGCCGGGGCCAAGCTCTTCGGCAAGGCCATCACGCTCTATCAGATCCCGCAGCACGTCTCCATGTGGATCACCGCCAACATCCATGCGCCGGGGCTGTTCATCCTCATGGTCGGTTTCGTGCTGCTGATCATGGGCTTCGTGCTGGAATCGCTGTCCATGCTGCTCATCATGGCGCCGGTGCTCTATCCCTCGCTGGGGGCCATGATGATCGATCCCATCTGGTTCGGCATCTTCTTCGTGGTGCTCATCGAGACGGCGCTGATCACCCCGCCGGTGGGGCTCAATCTCTTCGTCATTCAGGCGGTGGCGCGCTCCACCCTGATGGAGGTGGTGCGCGGCGTGTGGCCCTTCATCATCATCCTGCTGGGCGCCGCCGCGCTTTTGTGGTTCTGGCCGGACCTGGCCGTCTTCATTCCCTTCAGGCTGTAGGCACCGGGGGAGACCCCTCTATGGCTCCAGTTCGGCGTCCCAGTAGAGATAATCCGCCCAGCTTTCGTGCAGGAAATTGGGCGGGAAGCCGCGCCCCAGGTTGTGCAGCCGGTGCGGCGTCGGCTCATAGGGCTTCTGATGCGGGATCATGCCGCTTTCGCGCGGCAGGCGGCTGGCCTTTTTCAGGTTGCACGGCGAACAGGCTGCGACGACGTTCTCCCATGTGGTGCGCCCGCCGCGCGAGCGCGGGATGACGTGATCGAAGGTCAGCTCCTCGCGCGCGCCGCAATACTGGCAGCGGAAACCGTCGCGCAGGAACACGTTGAAGCGGGTGAAGGCCGCCCGCCGGGGTGGGGCGATATAGTCCTTCAGCGCGATGACCGACGGCAGGCGGAAGGCCATGCGCGCCGAATGCACCAGCTGATCGTATTCGCTGACCACGTTGACCCGGCCCAGGAACACCGCCTTGATGGCCTGCCGCCAGTCCCACAGCGACAGGGGATAATAGCTCAGCGGCTGGTAATCGGCATTGAGCACCAGCGCCGGGTAGAACAGGCTCTCCGTGGCGTGCGCCTGGCAAGCGGTCATGACAGTCTCCATCGGGCCCGGCGACTATAGCCTCAAGGCCCGGCCTGTGGCAAACAGGCATCGCAATGCCTGATGATCATGACAGGATGGTGACAACACGCTTCGCCCCCAGCCCCAATGGCTGGCTGCACGCGGGCCATGCCTTCTCCGCGCTTTACGCCGAAAATTTCGCCCGGCGGCGCGGTGGGCGCTTCCTCCTGCGCATCGAGGATATCGACTTCACCCGCGCGCGCGAGGAATACATTGAAGGCATTTTTGAAGACCTGCGCTGGCTGGGCCTGCGCTGGACTGGCCCCGTTCCGCGCCAGAGCGCCCGCATGGCCGCATATCGCGCGGCCCTGAGCAGGCTCAAGGAAATGGGCCTGCTCTATCCCTGCCAATGCTCGCGCAAGGAGATCAGGCAGGCGCTGGAAGGGCGGACAGACTGGCCATCCGATCCCGATGGCGCGCCGCTCTATCCCGGCACATGCAGAACCGCCGCGCGCGATGAGGCCGCGGCCGCCTGGCGGCTGGACATGAAAAAGGCCCTGGCGCGGCTTTCCGCGCCCCTGACATGGCGCGAAACGGGATCAGGCCCGGATGGCGAAACGGGCGTCATCGCCGCCCGCCCCGGGGACTGGGGCGATGTCATTCTGGCGCGGCGCGACATCGGCGTGTCCTATCACATCGCCGTTGTGGTGGATGACGCCCATCAGGGCATAACCCATGTGACGCGCGGCCAGGATCTTTACCACGCCACGTCCATTCACCGCCTTCTGCAAGCTCTGCTCAGCCTGCCCGAGCCGGTCTATGCGCATCACCGGCTGATCACGGACGAGGCGGGCCGCAAGCTCTCCAAGAGCCTGCGCGACACCTCCCTGCGCGCCCTGCGCAAGGCGGGCGTGACGGCGGAGGAGCTGAAACGGATGCTGGGATTTTCCTGAGAGGCGGCTGAAAAGAGATGCCGCAAGGCCGCCTGAGCGCATGCCCGCTACTCGCTCTTCTTGCAGGTTCCGTCGCCGAAGAGCTTGGAGAGCAGGCAGGAGCGGTTCATGACCTTTTTCAGCAAGCTTCTCTCCGCTCTCTGCTTTTCGTGCATGCTCTTGACCTGATCGCCGAAGGTGGATGACGGCATGGTCTTGTATTTTGCGTAAGGATCAAGCAGGCCCGCGGCCTCGCCCAGGTCCTTGCCCAGGCCGATGAAATCCAGCGGGCAGGCGTCGCTCATGTTGTAGATGAACAGCACCATGGGATTCTTGTCCTTCGAAAGAAGATCGCCAAGACCATCGGCGCGCGCCGCGCCCGCGCCCGCGAGTATCATGGAAATGCCGATGAGCGCCGCCCTGACGTGTTTCATGCCGAATCCCCCTTGCAAGCCGTGTTCCGGCGCATAACATATGCAAATACTTGCAATTGTTCAAGCGGAATTCCGGCGTGTGTGACAAGAGTGCATATTATAATATGCTGATATACAAATAAAAAACGCCTTCCGCCGGATATGGCGGAAGGCGCGGGGTTTGTTGTCCGGTCTGTGCGGGCAGGCTTTTACTTGCTCAGATCCTCGCCGGTTTCCTGATCCACCGCCTTCATGGACAGGCGCACCTTGCCGCGCGGATCAATGGACAGGAGCTTGACCTTCACCGTATCGCCTTCCTTGACCACGTCGGTGACCTTGCCGACGCGGTGACCGGCCAGCTCGGAGATATGCACCAGGCCGTCCTTGGGGCCGAAGAAGTTGACGAAGGCGCCGAAGTCCACGACCTTGACCACCTTGCCGTCATAGATCATGCCCACTTCCGGCTCCGCCGTCAGCGAGGTGATCCAGTCCCTGGCGGCGGTGATGGCTTTCTTGTCCGCCGAGGCGATCTTGATGGTGCCGTCGTCGGCGACGTTGATCTTGGCGCCGGTCTTCTCGACGATTTCGCGGATCACCTTGCCGCCCGCGCCGATGACGTCGCGGATCTTGGCCACCGGGATGTTCATCACCTCGATGCGCGGCGCATGCTCGGTCAGCTCGGGGCGCGATTCGGTCAGGGCCTCCTTCATCCTGGAGAGGATATGGGCGCGCCCGCCCCTGGCCTGATTCAGCGCCGTGCGCATGATCTCCTCGGTGATGCCGGTCACCTTGATGTCCATCTGAAGCGAGGTGATGCCCTCTTCGGTGCCCGCCACCTTGAAGTCCATGTCGCCCAGATGATCCTCGTCGCCGAGGATGTCGGAGAGCACGGCGAACTTCTCGCCCTCCAGGATCAGGCCCATGGCGATGCCCGAGACTGGCCGCTTGATGGGCACGCCGGCGTCCATCAGCGACAGCGACGTGCCGCACACCGTGGCCATGGAGGAGGAGCCGTTGGACTCGGTGATCTCGGAGACCACGCGGATGGTATAGGGAAACTCGCTGGAGTCCGGCATCACCGCGTGCAGGGCCCGCCAGGCCAGCTTGCCGTGGCCGATCTCGCGCCGCCCGGTGAAGCCCACCCGGCCCGTCTCGCCGACGGAGAAGGGCGGGAAGTTGTAATGCAGCAGGAACTTCTCGCGGTAGGTGCCCTCCAGCGCGTCGATGAACTGCTCGTCCTCGCCGGTGCCCAGGGTGGTGACCACCAGCGCCTGCGTCTCGCCGCGGGTGAACAGCGCCGAGCCATGGGTGCGCGGCAGGATGCCCACCTGCGAGGTGATCGGGCGCACCTGATCGAGCTTGCGCCCGTCGATGCGCGTGCCGGTTTCCAGAATCTGGCCGCGCACGATCTCCTTCTCCAGCGTCTTGAAGGCCGCCGAAACCTTGCCCGGATCGCACTCTCCGGCCTCCGCCTTGTCCTCGGGGCACAGGGCGGCCATGGCCTTCTCGCGGGCGGCGTCCACCGCGTCGCGGCGTTCCATCTTGTCAACGATGGAGTAGGCCGCCTTCAGGTCTTCGCCCACTTCGGCGCGCACCGCCTCGACGACATCGGAAATGTCCACCGGCTCCACCGTGCGGGCGGGCCTGGCGGCCTTTTCCGCCAGACGGCCGATCATGCCGATCACCGGCTGGAATTCCCTGTGGCCGAACATCACCGCGCCCAGCATGTCGTCCTCGGAGAGCTCCTTCGCCTCCGATTCCACCATCAGCACGGCGTCCTTCGTGCCCGCCACCACCAGATCGAGCTTGGAGTCCTCCATCTCGTCGATTGCCGGGTTGAGCACGTATGCCCCCTCGATGAGGCCGACGCGCGCCCCGCCCACCGGGCCCTTGAAGGGCAGATTGGCGATGGCCAGCGCGGCGGAGACGGCCACCATGGCGACGATGTCCGGATCATTCTCCAGATCGTGGGAGAGCACCGTGGCGATGACCTGCGTCTCGCACTTGAAAGCCTTGTCGAACAAAGGCCGGATGGGCCGGTCGATGAGGCGAGACACCAGCGTTTCCTTCTCGCTGGGCCGGCCCTCGCGCTTGAAGTATCCGCCGGGGATCTTGCCCGCCGCGTAGGTCTTTTCCTGATAATTCACGGTCAGGGGGAAGAAGTCCAGCCCCGGGCGCGGCGATTTCTCGGCCACCACCGTGGCCAGCACGGAGGTCTCGCCATAGGTGGCCAGAACCGCGCCATCGGCCTGCCGCGCGATGCGGCCGGTTTCCAGCTTCAGCGGGCGTCCGCCCCATTCGATTTCTTCAACGTGGATATCAAACATTCTGTCTCTCTTTTCCTGCCTGTCTTGCGCGCCCGGTGCGGGCGCCTTGCGTTTTCCGCCTGTCTTTCGTTTCCGTTACATCTCATCCTGCCTGCAGGCGGGTGCGCAAAAGCGCGAGACGGACCCGGCGTATCCCGGCCCGTCCCTTTCATGATTTCAGCAAGATGCAGACATGCTTGAATGCCCCCTCAAGGGCGCGCGCCTAGCGGCGCAGGCCAAGGCGCTTGATGAGATCCGCGTAGCGGGCTTCATCCTTGCGCTTCAGGTAATCCAGCAGCTTGCGGCGCTGCGACACCAGCTTCAGCAGGCCGCGCCGGGAATGGTTGTCTTTCTTGTGGGTGCGGAAATGCTCCGTCAGGTTGCGGATGCGCTCGGTCAGCACCGCCACCTGCACCTCCGGCGAACCCGTATCGCCTTCGGTTGTCGCGTATTCCTTGATCAGCTCGGCCTTGCGTTCGGGCGTAATCGACATCGGGTAACTCCTGGTTGTCTGGTTTTCTGTATAACTCGGCGGGCGCACCGCGCGGATCAGGTCAGGTTGAAAACCCGGCGCGGTTTCAGCACCCCGGCCTCGATGGTTCCCAGCGCGACGGGCTTTCCCTTCCACGTCACCAGAACCACGTCCTCGGCCACGGGCGCTTCCGCCCCGCGCAGGATCACCTGCTGTCCACGCACAATGCGGGCGGCCTGCGGCCGGTCAATGGCCAGCGCCGGGATGTCGTCCAGCGCGGTCTCGATCGGCAGCAGCGCCTCCCGCAGGGCAATGCGTCCGGCGTCCTTATGGCGCAATTCCTCGAGCTTTTCCAGAGAAATCGCATCTTCCATGCCAAACGGGCCCACGCGCGTGCGCTGAAGCTGGATGATATGGCCAAGACAGCCCAGCTCGCGGCCGATGTCGCGCGCCAGGGCCCGCACATACGCGCCCTTGCCGGTTTCGGCCTCGAAAACGGCGGTATCGGCGTCCGGCTGCTCCACCAGCTTCAGGTCATGGATCATGATCAGGCGCGGTTTCAGCTCCACCTTCTCGCCGTCGCGCGCCAGGTCATAGGCGCGCTCGCCCCTGACCTTGATGGCCGAGAACCTCGGCGGCAGCTGCGAAATCTCGCCGATGTAGCCGGGCAGAACCGCCTCGATGTCCTCCCGCGAGGGGCGCGCGGCGGAAGTCTCCACCACCTCGCCCTCGGCGTCGTCGGTGTCGCGCTCCTCGCCCCAGCGCACGGTAAAGCGGTAGGCCTTCTCACCGTCCATCACCCATTGCACGGTCTTGGTGGCCTCGCCGAAGGCGATGGGCAGAATGCCCGTGGCCAGCGGATCGAGCGTGCCGCCGTGACCCGCCTTTTGCGCGTTGAACATGCGTTTCATCATGCCCACCGCGGCGGTGGACGTCATATCAAAGGGCTTGTCGAGCACGAGCCAGCCGTGCACGGGATCGCCACGTCTCTTGCGGGCCATTCAGTCCTCGTCGTCTTCGGATTTGCGCAGGTCGCGCGCCACTTCCGGCTTGCGCAGCAGCTCGTCGATGCGCGCCGCGTGATCTGCGGAAGGGTCGAGCTTGAAGCGCAGGGCCGGCATGTATTTCATGCCTTTCAGCCGCCGCGAGATCAGCCCGCGAAAGGTCTTGCCGCGTTCGTTCAGCCGCCTCGCCAGTCCCTCGCGGTCCTTGTCCAGCAGGGGCCGCACGTAAACCGTCGCCACTTTCAGATCCGGCGAGGTGTCCACTTCGGTGACCGTGATGGCGGCGGTGTCCAGCCCCGGCTCGTCCAGCCTGCGGGCGATGAACGCCTCTCCCAGCGCGTGGCGGATGCTCTCGCCCACCCGCAACTGGCGCTGCGAGGGCGGTTTTCTCTTGCTCATGCTTGTTCGCTCTCCAGGCGCGGGGCCGCTACAGGCTGCGCTTGATCTCCTCGACCCGGTAGCATTCGATCACGTCGCCAACCTTCAGATCCTGCCAATTCTCGAAGGCCATGCCGCATTCCTGCCCGGCGGAGACGCTTTTTACCTCGTCCTTGAAGCGCTTCAGGGTGCTCAGCCTGCCTTCGTGAATGACCACGCTGTCGCGGATCAGGCGCACGCCCGCGCCGCGCTCCACGGAGCCTTCCGTGACCTTGCAGCCGGCGATCTTGCCGACCTTGGAGATGTTGAAGACCTCGAGGATTTCGGCGTTGCCCATATGCGTCTCGCGCAGCTCCGGCGCCAGCAGGCCGGACATGGCCTGTTTCATGTCATCCACCAGATCGTAGATGATGTTGTAATAGCGCACCTCGATGCCCTCGCGCTCCGCCGCGTCGCGCGCCTGCTTGTTGGCGCGCACGTTGAAGCCCAGGATCACCGCGCCGGTGGCCGCGGCCAGCTGCACATCCGATTCGCTGACGCCGCCGACGCCGTAATGCACCACGCGGGCGCGCACCTCGTCGTTGCCCAGCTTCTCAAGCGCCTGCACGATGGCCTCCGCCGAGCCCTGCACATCGGCCTTGATGAGAATGGGAAACTCCTTCAGCTCGCCTTCCTTCATCTGGCTCATCATCTGCTCCAGAGAGGCGCGGCGCATGGACACGCCCTTGGCCTCGCGGCGCTTGCGCTGGCGGTATTCGGCCACCTCGCGGGCGCGGGCCTCCGAATCCACCGCCACCAGCATGTCGCCGGCGTCGGGCACGCCATTGAAGCCCAGCACCTCCACGGGGAAGGAGGGCCCAGCCGAAACGACGTTCTTTCCGGTGTCGTCGATGAGCGCGCGCACCTTGCCCCAGGCCGCGCCCGCGACAACCACGTTGCCCACCTTCAGCGTGCCGCGCTGCACCAGCACCGTGGCCACCGGGCCGCGTCCGCGATCCAGCTTGGCCTCCACAACGAGCCCTTCGGCGTTGCGGCCGGGGTTGGCCTTCAGCTCCATCATCTCCGATTGCAGGCTGATGGCCTCCAGCAGCTCCGGCAGCCCCTGGCCGGTGAGCGCGGAGACCTCCACGTCCAGCGCGTCGCCGCCCATGCTCTCCACGAAGACCTCGTGCTGCATCAGTTCGGTGCGCGCCCGGTTGGCGTCGGCTTCCGGCTTGTCGATCTTGTTGATCGCCACGATGACCGGCACCTCCGCCGCCTTGGCGTGGTTGATGGCCTCCACCGTCTGCGGCTTCACCCCGTCATCGGCGGCCACCACCAGCACCACGATGTCCGTGGCCTTGGCGCCACGCGCCCGCATGGAGGTGAAGGCCTCGTGGCCGGGCGTATCCAGGAAGGTGATCCTGCCGTTTTCCGTCTCCACCTGATAGGCGCCGATGTGCTGGGTGATGCCGCCGGCCTCGCCGGAGGTCACCTTGGTCTTGCGGATGGCGTCCAGGATGGAGGTCTTGCCGTGATCGACGTGGCCCATCACCGTCACCACCGGCGGGCGCGGCTTGAGCGTATCCTCCGGATCCTCGCCGCCGGACAGGCCTTCCTCCACGTCCGCCTCGGATACCCGCTTGACCTTGTGGCCGAAGTCCTCGGCGATCAGTTCGGCGGTGTCGGCGTCGATGACGTCGTTGATCTTGTGCATCTGCCCCTGTTTCATCAGGAACTTGATGATGTCCACGGCCCGCTCGGCCATGCGGTGCGCCAGCTCCTGAATGGTGATGGCCTCCGGGATCACCACCTCGCGGGCGATCTTCTCCCGGGGGGCGGAAAAGCCCGTGGCCTGCTTCTTCTGGCGCTCCATGCGGCGGCGGAAGGCGGCCAGCGAACGGGCCCGCCCCTCTTCCGACTCGCCGGAGAGGGCGCGCGCGATGGTCAGCTTGCCGCGCCTGCGCTTATCGCCGCCGCGCGAGGGCTTCGAAGGCGCCGGGCGGGTCTCGCGCTTCTTGCGCGGCTCGGCGGCCGGCGCGGCCTTCTTCTGCGCCGGGCT
>JALUFY010000228.1:0-1070 GCA_027051995.1 Hyphomicrobiales bacterium | reverse complement strand
CGCGCGCCGCGCGCTCTTCGTCCGTCAGCCCGCCCTTGCGGGTGGCTTCTTTCGGCGCGGATTTGGGCGGCGCGGCCTTTGGCTTCGCCGGAGTCACGGATACGGGCTCCGGCGCGGCGGGCCTGGGCGCGGCGGGTTTGGCCTTGGCCTTGCCCGGAGCGCTGATGATGCGCTTGCGCCTGGTCTCGACGACCACCGTCTTGGACCGTCCATGCGCGATGTTCTGGCGCACATGCCCGGCTTCCGGCGTCGCCCGGCGCAGGCTCAGGGTCGGTTTGCCGCTTTTCTTGTCTGAATCGCTCATTGCTCACTCTGCTTCAGTGTTCTCGTGGCCGCTCCGGCAAGGCTCCGCCTGGCTCAGGGCCTTCGCCCGCCGCGCCAGTTTCACGAACCTTTCCGCCAGGCCGCCACGTGTCATGGCTGCATGTATCACATTTGGCCGGGAAAAAGCCAAACTCAATTGCTCCGAAGACAGCAAATCGATGATTTTCACCCCGCCGCCGGCCTTTTTCGCCAGCCCTTCCAGCTTTCTGCGCCCATCCGCCGCGCCATCGCAGGCCTCGACGAGCACCGCCGCGCGCCCTTTCGCGATCAGCGCCGCCACCTTGTCAAAGCCGCTGACGGCCTCTCCGGCCTTGCGCGCCAGCGACAGGGCCGAAAGCGCCGCCGCCTCGAACTGCCGGGCCACGTCATCGGCCAGAGAGGCGGGAACCTGCGTCCGCGCCCTGAAGGCCCGCGCGAAGGCGTTGCGCCGCACCGCCTCTTCCAGGATGCCGCGCTCCGGCGTCACCCAGGCGCCGCGCCCGGGCAGGTTGCCCTTGATGTCGAAGACCACGCGCCCTTGCGGATCGCGCACGAAACGCAGCAGCTCGTCACGCGCGCGGGTCTCGCGCGTCACGATGCAGGTGCGCTCCGGCGCGGGCCTTTTCCCCGCCGCCTTGCGCCCCGCGCGTCCTTTCGTCTCCGCCATCATCCGGCCTTCATGCTCCTTACTTACGCTTCCCGGTCAGTCTTCCCGGGCCTTTTCGCCGTCCCCGGCGTCACTTCCGGCGGCCTCTTCTTCCGGCGGA
>JALUFY010000227.1 GCA_027051995.1 Hyphomicrobiales bacterium | reverse complement strand
CGCCTCGGCCAAGCGGATGATCGAGAAGGACAAGGTGGTGATGATCTCCGGCGGTTCGTCGTCGGGCGTGGCCATCGCCGTGCAGGGCCTGTGCCAGGAGGCCGGCATCATCTTCATGGCCGGCCTGACGCACTCCAACGACACCACCGGCAAGGACAAGCGGCGCAATGGCTTCCGCCATTTCTTCAACGCCTACATGTCCGGCGCGGCGCTGGCTCCGGTGCTGGAGAAGGCCTATGGCAAGGACCGCAGGGCCTATCATCTGACCGCCGACTACACCTGGGGCTGGACGCAGGAAGAGTCAATGAAGAAGTTCACCGAGCAGATCGGCTGGAAGACGGTCAAGACCGTCAAGACGCCGGTGGGCGCGGGCGACTTCTCGCAGTACATCACCCCGGTGCTGAACTCCGGCGCGGATGTGCTGATCCTGAACCACTACGGCAAGGACATGATCAACTCGCTGACCCAGGCGGTTCAGTTCGGCCTCAAGGACAAGATGGTCAACGGCAAGAAGTTCGAGATCGTCGTGCCGCTGTTCTCGCGTCTCATGGCGCAGGGCGCGGGCGACGCCATCAAGGGCGTCTATGGCTCGACCAACTGGAACTGGCAGCTGCAGGACGAAGGCTCCAAGGCTTTCGTCAAGAGCTTCGGCAAGGAATACGGCCAGCCGCCTTCGATGGCCGCCCAGACGTGCTACGTGCAGACGCTGCTTTACGCCAACGCCTGCGAGATGGCCGGCACCTTCTCGCCGGCTGGCGTCGTCAAGGCCCTGGAAGGCTTCAAGTTCGACGGCATGGGCAACGGCCCGACCGAATACCGCGCCGCCGATCACCAGTGCTTCAAGGATGTCCTGGTGGTGCAGGGCAACGAGAAGCCGACCTCGAAGTTCGATCTGCTCAGCGTGGTGGAGGTCACTCCGCGCGCCAAGGTGGAGTATGATCCCGCGATCTTCGGCGGCGAGCTTGGCCCGGTCAACGCCAAGCCCTGCTAAACCCGAATGACCGACTCCGGCCATCCCTTGTGCAAAATCCGGGGATGGCCGGAGTTCCGCTTGCATTTTTCTTGATTTTTCCGGGCGCTCCGGCTTTCCTGAGCCGGGGACGCCGTGATGGCTGCTGTATCGCAACCGCGCTTCGCGGGCAGGGGTGAAAAGGCTGATGGACGCCATACTTCTTCAGGTTCTCAACGGGCTGGACAAGGGCGGCGCCTATGCGCTTATCGCGCTGGGGCTGACGCTGGCTTTCGGCACTCTGGGAATCGTCAATTTCGCGCATGGCGCGCTGTTCATGCTGGGGGCGTTTTGCGCTGTGGCCTTCAACAAGCTGCTGACGATGGAAAAGGTCGTGCTGGACATGGCGCACAAGACCCCCTGGGGCGCGCCGACGGAAATCCGCACGCCCTATGTGCAGGCCTGGCTGGGCGATTTCGGCAAGTTTCTCGTGGACTGGTCGGTGCCGGTTTCCGTCATCGTGGTCATTCCCTTCATGCTGCTTGTGGGCATCATCATGGAGCGCGGGCTGATCCGGCGCTTCTATCACCGTCCGCACGCGGATCAGATTCTCGTCACCTTCGGCCTGGCCATCGTGCTGCAGGAGATCGTCAAGCATTTCTTCGGCGCCAATCCCATCCCGCTGAACGCGCCGGCCATGTTCGCCGGATCGGCGGACGTGGGCGCCTGGTTCGGCTTCGCCAAGGGGGCGATCGTCTATCCGTGGTGGCGGCTGATCTATTTCGCCTTTTCCGCCGTGGTGGTGGCCATCGTCTTCGCCTTTCTGCAGCTGACCACCTTCGGCATGGTGGTGCGCGCGGGCATGCGCGACCGCGAGACGGTGGGCCTTCTGGGCATCAACATCCAGAAGCGTTTCACCATCGTCTTCGGTCTGGCGGCCATCGTCGCGGGGCTGGCGGGGGCCATGTATACGCCGGTGCTGCCGCCCAACTATCACATCGGCATGGATTTCCTGGTGCTGTCCTTCGTCGTCGTGGTGGTCGGCGGCATGGGCTCGCTGGGCGGAGCGGTGCTGGCGGGCTTTCTGCTCGGCATTCTGCAATCCTTCGCCTCGATGAACGAGATCAAGAGCATCTTTCCCGGCATTGACCAGATCATCATCTATCTGGTGGCCGTGGTGATCCTGCTGGTCATGCCGCGCGGCCTGATGGGCCGCAAGGGCGTAATGGAGGACTGACGGTCATGTTTGCGAAAAGCGCTCGCGGAGACTGGCTGTTTCTGGCCGTTTTCTCCGCCGTTGTCCTGGCCGCGCCAATCATCTTCACGCCCATCGGCGCGGGCTATCCCGATCTTCTGGAGAAGTTCGCCATCTACGGGCTGTTCGCCATCGGCTTCAACATTCTCTTCGGCCTGACGGGCTATCTCTCCTTCGGCCACGCGGCCTTTCTGGGGGTGGGCTCCTACGCCACGGTGTGGATGTTCAAGCTTCTGTCGATGAACGTTCTGCCGGCCGTGGTGTTTTCGGTCATCGTGGCGGGGCTGTTCGCGCTGATCATCGGCTATGTCTCATTGCGCAGATCGGGCATCTATTTCTCCATCCTGACGCTGGCCTTCGCGGAAATGTCCTACAAGCTGGCCTATTCGGTGCTGACGCCGCTGACCAATGGCGAGACGGGTTTGCAGGTGCGCCATCTGGCCAAGGCCGGGGACATGACCTTCAAGCATGGCGACTGGCGGCTGCTGGATCAGGCCTTCGGCGTGGTGGAGCATGGCGTGCCGATGACCAACCTCTTCGGCCTGAAAATGACCGGCTGGCCGGCTTTCTATTTCTGCGCCGCCATGCTGATCCTGGGCTTTTTCATCGCCCAGCGCATCGCGCGCTCCAACTTCGGCATGATGCTGCGGGCCATCAAGTCCAACCAGAACAGGCTCAACTACACCGGCGTGAACACCAGGCCCTATCTGCTCTCGGCCTTCGTCATCTCGGGCATGTATGCCGGTCTGGCCGGGGCGCTGCTGGCGGTGACCGATCCGCTGGCCGGGGCGGAGCGCATGCAGTGGACGGCGTCGGGCGAGGTGGTGCTGATGACCATTCTGGGCGGCGCGGGCACGCTGCTGGGGCCGGTGCTGGGCGCGTCCATGATCAAGTATTTCGAGAACATCTTCTCCTCGATCAACGACACTGTGCTGCATCAGGTCTTCTCCTTCCTGCCCGACAGCCTGGAAAAGGCGGTGGTGGCCTTCACCGGCATGTTCGTCGGCGATGGCTGGGAGCTGACGCTCGGCCTTCTGTTCATGGTCATCGTGCTCTATCTGCCGGGCGGCCTGATGGAGGGCTTCAGGCGGCTGGCGGGGCTGTTCACACGCGGGAAGAGCGGCGGGGACGAAGCCG
>JALUFY010000226.1 GCA_027051995.1 Hyphomicrobiales bacterium | reverse complement strand
CTTGGAGCCGCTCATCAGCACCGGCGAGCCGCCCAGCACCTTGACCATCTCGCCCAGCGTCTTGCCGAAGACGCGCACCTTCTTGCCCTTCATGTCGGCGGGCAGCTTGATGGGATCGCCCTTGGAGAGCACGATGGCCTGGCCGAAGGCCTGCCACCACAGCACCCGCGCGCCGGTCTTCAGGATGGCTTCGTCAAGCGGGCCGCGAATGGACGAGCCCGGCATGGTGGCCTTCTTCACCTTCTCCTGGCTGTCGAACATGAAGGGGACATAGAAGATGTCCACGGCGGGCACCGTGCCGGCGAAGCGCGTCAGCGAGGCGATGCCCATTTCGATGGCCCCGGAGGAGACCGCCTGAGGCACTTCCTTGTCCTTGTAGAGCTGGGCCGAGGGGTAGATCTCGATCTTGATATCGCCGTTCGTCTTGGCCTCGACCTCCTTCTTGAAGTCGAGCATGTTCTGCCCGAGGTGATGCTTGATGGGCAGCTGCAGCGTCACGCGCAGCGTTGTGGCGGCGCTGGCGGCCAGCGTCGAGCCCGCCAGAGCGGCGGCGGCCAGCAGGCCGATCATCAGTTTTTTCATGTGTGTCCCTCCCTGGACTTGGCGGATAAATGGTTGCGGGCCCGGATGTGATTGTTCGCCCGCGAAAAGGATAAAGCCACGCGGCGGAAAAAAGGTCAACCGCGCAGGCCACTTTTCCGCCACCGGAGCGCGCGCCTGGCGGGCAAAATCATTATAATGGCCGAACGAATCACCTGAACGCACAAGCCGAAAGTCCGGGGCTGGCCCATGCAAGACGATGATCTGCGCACTCCGCTGAAACCGCGCTCGCGCCTGCAACGGCTGTGGGACAGACGCCCCACGCCATCGCGCGCCGCCATCGGCCTCAGCGTTCTGGCGCTGGCCGGGCTGGCGCTATGGGCGGTGATGACGCCTTATCCCAAAGAGCTGGAAGAGGTGGCCAGCGCGCCCATCGCCCCGGTGGACAAGGTGGCCACGGGCAGCACGGCCCCGGCGAAGGAGCAGACGCGCATTGTCCCGGGAGCAGGGGCGAAAAAGCCCGTTCCGGAAGAAAAGGAATTCGAGGTCATCACGCCGGTGGATCCCGATGTGCCCTCCGCCTCATCCCTGCCGCGCAGCCCGCAGGAGGCGAAACGGCGCAAGGTGGCCATGCTCGGCCTGCCGCTGGACAAGCCCCTGCCGCGCGCCCCGTTGCGGGCGGTCTCGGAGCGGGTGAACGGCGGCGTGCTGCCCAGGGTATCCAGCAGGGGCCTAAAGCCCTGGCGGGCCTACGCCAAGTCCATGCCGCGCAGGATTCTGGCCTCGCCGAAACCGAAGATCGCCATCGTCATTGGCGGGCTGGGGCTGAACGCGGAGCTGACAAGGCGCGCGGTGATGGAGCTGCCCGGCGTCATCACCCTGGCCTACGCGCCCTACGCGAAGGGCCTGCAAGGGCGCATCAACGCGGCGCGTCACGCCGGTCATGAGGTCATGCTGCAACTGCCCATGGAGCCCTGGGGCTATCCGGCGGTCAATCCGGGGCCGAAAACCCTGCTGGTGTCCGCCTCCTCCGGGCGGAATGTTTCCAATCTGCGCTGGCTGATGAGCCGCGCGGCGGGATACGCCGGGGTGGTCAATTACGCCGGAGAGCGCTTTCTGACCTCCGGCGAGGCGCTCGCCCCGGTGCTGCACGAGATCAAAAAGCGCGGACTGATCTTCCTCGACAGCGGCGAGGCCTCGCGCTCGCTTTTGCCTTCGCTGGCCCAGGTGATCGGCCTGCCCGCGCTTTCGGCCAGCCTGCGGCTGGACAAGAGCACCGAGGAGATCGCCATCCGCAATCAGCTGCACCGGCTTGTGGCGCGGGCGAAGGAAAAGGGCTATGCCATCGGCGTGGGCTCGGTCTTTCCCGTCACCCTGCGGGTGCTCGAAGACTGGCTGGCCAGCCGCGAGGGACGCGAGGAGACGGTCATCGTGCCGCTCACGGCGCTCTACAGACTGCATCAATAAGGATGAGGAACAAGGCGATGAGCGCTCTTCCCTACCGCCCCTGCGTGGGCGCGGCGCTGTTCAACCGCGACGGCCTTGTGTGGATCGGGCGCAGGGCGGACAAGCCCAACAACGAGGGCGCGGGCCACTGGTGGCAGATGCCGCAAGGGGGCATGGACGAAGGCGAAAGCCCCGAAGAGGCGGTGATGCGCGAGCTGACGGAAGAAACCGGCGCGCGCTCGGCCCGCATCATCGGCGAGATTCCCGGCTGGCTGACCTATGACCTGCCGGAGCATCTCATTGGCAAAGCCTGGGGCGGAAAATACCGCGGCCAGAAGCAGAAATGGTTCGCCCTGCGCTTTGATGGCGCGGATGATGAAATCGACATTTCCGGCATCGGTCACCCCGCCGAATTCGACCTGTGGCGCTGGGAGAAGCTGGAGCGCCTGCCGGAACTGGTCATTCCCTTCAAGCGCAAGGTTTACGAGCAGGTGGCGGAGGCTTTCCGCGATCTGGCCGGACCGGCCTGAGGTTTCAGCCTTTCGCTCCCCCGGCTTCATCGTCTTTCCCGCCCAGCCGGTCAAGCCACCAGGCGGCCATTTCGCGCACGTTGTCCGGGGCCGTGCCGCCATAACTTGTGCGCGACTTCACCGAATTCTCCACCGTCAGGACGCTGAAGACATCCTCCGTTATACCGGGCTCCACCGATTGCATCTCCTCAAGAGACAATCCGGGCAAGTCAACGCCCTTTTTTTCGGCCAGTGCGACGAGCGCCCCGGTCACGTGATGGGCCTTGCGGAAGGGCATGTTCAGCGTGCGCACCAGCCAGTCGGCCAGATCGGTGGCGGTGGAGAAGCCGTGCGCGGCGGCCGCCCGCATGGTTTCGCGCACCGGCTCCATGTCCGTCACCATGCCGCGCATGACCTCAAGCGTCAGGGAGAGGGTGTCAAGCGCCTCGAAGGCCGGTTCCTTGTCTTCCTGCATGTCCTTGGAATAGGCCAGCGGCAGGCCCTTCATGACCACCAGCAGGGTGATCAGCGCGCCGATGACGCGGCCGGACTTGGCGCGCGTCAGTTCGGCGGCGTCCGGGTTGCGCTTTTGCGGCATGATGGACGAGCCGGTGGTGAAGCGGTCGGGCAGGTAGATGAAGTTGAACTGCGCCGAAGACCAGATGACCAGCTCCTCGGAAAAGCGCGACAGGTGCATGGCGCAGATGGCCGCCGCCGCCAGCGGCTCGAGAACGAAGTCGCGGTCGGAGACGGCGTCCAGCGAATTGCGCATGGGCCCGTCAAAGCCCAGCGCCTTCGCCGTCATGTGGCGGTCGATGGGGAAGGACGTGCCGGCCAGGGCGGCGGCCATCTGCGC
>JALUFY010000225.1 GCA_027051995.1 Hyphomicrobiales bacterium | reverse complement strand
GAGAAAGACATGCGCCGCTGTATCAAGGAGCCAATCCCGGAAATCTTCGCCGCATGGGAAGCCATGTCGGAAGCTGTCGAAGAGCATTTGAAAGGAAACCACGAACGCGCTGAAGCGCTCTTTCGTCAGGCAAATTCAAAAACTGTCTGGGAATGGCTCAATCCCGCTTGGGATAGGCCGGAAGATCATGTCATTGAGAAGAAACCGCCCGGAGACACCAGCTCTGTTCCCAATAACCAGCGCGATCCTGACCGCGATGTTGCCCCGAATGTCCGTGCGGCTGTTCTGGAACGAGATGGATACCGTTGCCGTTACTGCGGTATTCCAGTAGTCCACGCCGATATCCGGAAGATCGCTGCAAGGCTATACCTGTCGGCGGTTGTCTGGGATCGCGATCCGTCGAAGCGACACGCCGGTTTTCAATGCATGTGGCTTCAATTCGACCATGTCGTACCTCATAGCCATGGCGGCAGGTCTACGCCCGATAATGTCGTGATCTCGTGTGCCCTGTGCAATTATGGTAAATTTAATTCTACACTTCGGCAACTGCACCTTGAGGATCTGCGGCTTCGGGAACCGGAGCATATTACTGGCTACGATGGCCTTGAGCGGCTCAGAAACGCCAAGATTCCAACGCCACGGTCCACCAACGTGAAGAAGCCCGTGGAGCATGCTTCCGGCGGCGATTTGCAACATGCTGAACTGGTTCGCTATTTTATCCTGGGGGCGTGGATAAGTGCGGGCTATCTCTTTACACCGGTTATTGATGGCAAGGAGCGGTGGTTCAAGCTTGCCGATGACGTGCGGGCGGAACCTGCTGTCAGGGGTGGAATTGAAGGCTGTGTCCTGACTTGCCAGCCGGAGCTGCTTTTCAGGCGTGGAATCGAGGCGGACAAGTGGCTCGATGTTCGCCGGACTGACCGGGAATGAGTTTCGTCAGCGCTTGAAACCAGGTGTCTGCGCCCGTGCTGCCGGAGGTTCCCGCGTAGCCACCCGTTGCCGCCACCATATGGTGACGAAATACAAGAAAATTTGCCTGTTGGAGACTGAAATGGGCGCCTTGCCTAAAGCGGGATGTTGCCGTGTTTTTTCCACGGCGTTTCCAGCTTCTTTGCGCGCAGCATGCGCAAGGCGCCGATGAGGCGTTTGCGGGTGTTGCGTGGCATAATGACGTCGTCGATATAGCCGCGCTCGGCGGCGACGAAGGGATTGGCGAAGCGCTTTTCGTATTCCGCGATGCGCCGCGCCGTCTTCTCCGCGTCGTCCAGCTCGCGCCGGTAGAGGATTTCCACCGCGCCCTTCGCTCCCATGACGGCGATTTCCGCCGTCGGCCAGGCGTAGTTGACATCCGCGCCGATGTGCTTTGAGGCCATGACGTCATAGGCCCCGCCATAGGCCTTGCGGGTAATCACCGTGATCAGCGGAACCGTGGCCTCGGAATAGGCGAACAGGAGCTTGGCTCCGTGCTTGATCAGCCCGCCGTATTCCTGCGCCGTGCCGGGCAGGAAGCCGGGCACGTCCACGAAGGTGATGATGGGGATGTTGAAGGCGTCGCAGAAGCGCACGAAGCGCGCCGCCTTGCGCGAGGCGTCCGAATCCAGCACCCCGGCCAGCACCATCGGCTGATTGGCCACGAAGCCAACCGTCGCTCCCTCCATGCGGCCAAAACCGGTGATGACGTTCTTGGCGAAATCCTTCTGAATCTCGAAGAAATCCGCCTCGTCCACCGTCTTTTCCACCAGCTCCATCATGTCGTAGGGCTGGTTGGGATTGGACGGCACCAGGGTATCCAGCGCCGCCTCGGCCCGTTGCGGGTCGTCGAAGCTGGGCACTTGCGGGATTTCGGCGATGTTGGAGGCCGGCAGCAGGTTGATCAGCCTGCGCATCTGCAACAGGGCCTCCAGATCGTTGTCGTAAGCCCCGTCGGCCACCGAGGAGCGCGCGCAATGCACGGCCGCGCCGCCCAGTTCTTCCGCCGTCACCTCCTCGTTGGTCACGGTTTTCACCACGTCCGGGCCGGTGACGAACATGTATGAGCTGTCGCGCACCATGAAGATGAAATCGGTCATCGCCGGGGAATAGACGTCGCCGCCCGCGCAGGGGCCCATGATGAGCGAAATCTGCGGAATGACGCCGGAGGCTTCGACATTGCGCCGGAACACCTCGCCATAGCCGCCAAGGGCCGCGACGCCTTCCTGAATGCGCGCCCCGCCGGCGTCGAAAATGCCGATGATGGGGGCGCGGTTCTTCACCGCCATGTCCTGAATCTTGCAGATCTTGGCCGCGTGCGTCTCCGACAGCGAGCCGCCGAAGACGGTGAAATCCTTGGCGAAGACATAGACCACGCGCCCGTTGACCGTGCCCCAGCCGGTGACCACGCCGTCACCGGGGATTTTCTTCCCGGCCATGCCGAAGTCCGTGCAGCGGTGCTCCACGAACATGCCGTATTCCTCGAAGGAGCCTTCATCGAGCAGCAGCGCGATGCGCTCGCGCGCCGTCAGCTTGCCGCGCTTGTGCTGGGCCTCGATGCGCGCCGCGCCGCCGCCCGCCGCCGCCTCTTCGCGTCTGCGCTGAAGCTCTTCGAGAATGTGCCGCATGACTGATCTCCATGTTGGCCGTATCCGGCATCTGTAGCACCGGCGCGCCCGGGCGCAAAGGCAGACACTCGTATGAGGCCGCGCGCGGACTGCGCGCGCGTCTTTCCGCCTGGCGGCAGGGCGCGGCGCATGCGTGATCACGTCACATGACAAAAGGCTTTTTGTGTTATAAATGACTTATGAATCACTAATCAGGCGGGCGGCGGGGATTGCCTTGCCCGCGCGCAAAGCAGGGGTCTTGCATACCATGAACACAACAGCCGGAACGCCGCGTCCCTCGCGGCTGATGTTCTTTCCCGTTTCCTTTTTCGCCGTCGTCATGGGGCTTTCCGGCCTCACCCTGGCCTGGCGCAAGGGCGAGCAGGCTCTGGGGCTCGGTCTGCCCATCGGCCATTCCCTGGCCTTTCTCACATTGGCGGTCTTCGCCATTCTGCTCGCCGTTTATCTGGCGAAGCTGGCGAAATACCCCAAGGCCGTGATGGGCGAGCTCAATCATCCGGTGATGATGGCCTTTTTCCCAACGATCTCCATATCCTTGCTGCTTCTGTCCATCTGCATGCTGGAAATCAGCCGCCCCTTCGCCACGGCCCTGTGGGGCGTGGGTGCCGTGGCGCACCTGCTGCTCACCCTGCATGTGGTGAGAAGCTGGATCAACCGCGATCATTTCCAGCCCGGCCACCTGAATCCGGCCTGGTTCATCCCCGCCGTGGGCAATGTCATCGCGCCCATCACCGGCGTGGCGCTGGGCCATGTGGAACTCTCCTGGTTCTTCTTCGCCGTGGGCATATCCTTCTGGATCATCCTGCTGACCATTGTCTTCAACCGGCTGCTGTTTCATGACGCCATGCCGGCGATGATGCTGCCCACCATGTTCATTCTCATCGCGCCGCCCGCCGTCGGCTTCATTTCCTATCTGACGCTCGCGGGCGGGCACATGGACGCCTTGGCGCGTATCCTCTATTATCTGGCGCTGTTCTTCACTCTCATGCTGGCCATCGAGGCGCCGCGCTTCGCCCGCCTGCCGTTCTTCCTCTCCTGGTGGGCCTATTCCTTCCCGCTGGCGGCCATCACCATTGCCACTTTCATCATGGCGGGCAAGACGGGCCTGGCCTTCTTCTCCGGCCTGGCCGTGGTTCTGCTGGTGGTGATCTCGCTGCTCATCGCCTTTCTCGCCGTCAGGACCCTGATGGCCGCGGCGGCGGGCAAGATCTGCGTCCAGCCGAAGCCTTGAACATTCCGCCAGTCATCACGCAGGCGCGCCCCGCCCGCAATGGCGGGGCGTTGCCGTTTTTGTGAATGAAATTTTCCTCGGGGCACTGGCGGCGGCGCGGCGCGATTTGTATATAGAGGGTTCGCGAACGGAACAGCACCGGGAATGGACATGATGCGCGGCGCGGACAGCAAAAGCAGACGGGATTTTCTCGCCCTGGCGGGGGGCGGCCTTCTGGCGGCCCTTGCGCCTTCGGGGCGGGCGGGGGCGGTGGTCATCACCAATTTCAACCGCCGCCCGACGGCGCCGACGCGCACGCAGGTGGTCAAGGACGAAGGCGTGTGGCCCATGGTCAGCGCCGAAAGCCCGCATCTGATGGAAGAGGCCATCGCGCGCTACGAGATCATCGTCCGCCGGGGCGGCTGGTCCAGGCTGCCGCGCACCCGCATTCTGGTGCCGGGGATGAAGAAGAAGGCCGTGCGCGCCCTGCGCCGCCGCATGATCGCCGAAGGCTATCTGCCGCCGGACAACGGAGATTCGCGCAAGTTCGACGAAACGCTGGCCAGCGCCGTCATCCGCTTTCAGAAGAACATGGGCCTGCGCCCCACGGGATACGTGAACGAGGCCACCCGCCGCCAGCTGAATATCTCCGCCGAGGCGCGCCTTGAAACCCTGCGCGCCAACCTGCCGCGCATCGAATACGACATCAGGGGCGTGGCGGCGCGCTACATCATCGTCAATATTCCCGCCGCCCAGCTGGAGACGGTGGAGAATGGCCGCGTCTATTCGCGCCACAACGTCATCGTCGGCATGCCCGACAGGCCCTCGCCGTCGCTGATCTCGAAGGTGACGGAACTCAACTTCAACCCCTACTGGAATTCGCCGGTTTCCATCGTCAGGAAGGACATCATCCCCAAGGCGAAAAAGAGCATCCGCTTCCTGAAGCAGATGAACATCAAGATTCTTGACAGGGCCACCGGCGAGGAGATCGATCCGGAAACAATCGACTGGGAGACGCTCGATCCGGCCCGCTATCTGTTCCGCCAGGAGCCTGGCGCGGGCAACGCCATGGCTTCGGTGAAGATCAACTTCCCCAACAGGTATTCCGTCTATCTGCATGACACGCCCACCCGCCAGCTGTTCAATCAGGGGGCACGCTATTATTCGTCGGGCTGCGTGCGCGTCGATCAGGTGCATATCCTGACCAACTGGATTCTGAACGGCCAGGACGGCTGGACGCCGGAGCGCATCCGGGAGATCGTGCGCGCGCGCCAGCGTGTGGATGTCCGGGTGTTCAATTCCCCCAATCTGATCATCACCTATCTCACCGCTTGGGTCACCGGCGACGGCCAGGTGCATTTCCGTGATGACATCTATCATCTGGACGGCACGGGGTTCGTCTCCGGCCAGCCCGCGCCAACCGGGCCCGCGCATCAGCCGGGCTAGGGGGCAGGGCGGGGCGATGGGCCCGAAGGCCGGCCCGCCGCCAGCCGCATCGTGAAGAATCTGAAAAGATATTCATGAATGTGAATTAATGCGTCATCACGGCCTCTTCACGATATGGTGATCACGCGTTACAGCAATCCGGCCCGCGCGTTGACGCAGGTCAAGGATGTTCGCGGGGGGCAGGGCCTATTGCCCATGCAGTTGGAAAACACACGAGGGGAATCTTCATGTCCGGCACTGATTACAAAGCCATTTTCCGCAAGGCCATCGAAGAGCTGCACGAAGAGGGCCGTTACCGCTATTTCGCCCAGCTGCGCCGGACATGCGGCGAGTTCCCGAAGTCGAAATACTATGACGGCAGGGGCAACGTGAAGGAGGTCACCGTCTGGTGCTCCAACGACTATCTCGGCATGGGCCAGCATCCAAAAGTGCTGGAGGCCATGCACAAGGCGGTGGATGACACCGGCGCAGGCGCGGGCGGCACGCGCAACATCGCCGGCACCAGCTGGTATCACGTGGAGCTGGAAAAGGAGCTGGCCGATCTGCACGGCAAGGAGGTCGCCCTGCTGTTCAATTCCGGCTACATGGCCAACGAGGCGACGCTTTCCACCCTGGCCAAATTGCTGCCCGGCCTGATCACCATTTCCGACAGCCTCAACCACGCCTCGATGATCGAGGGCATCCGCCACGGGCGCGGCGACAAGGCCATTTTCAAGCATAACGACATGGCCGATCTGGAGGAGAAGCTGAAGGCCGTGGATATTGACCGGCCCAAGGTCATCGCCTTCGAATCCGTCTATTCCATGGATGGCGACATCGCGCCGATGCACGAAATCTGCGATCTGGCGGAAAAATACAACGCCATGACCTATCTCGACGAGGTGCACGCCGTGGGCATGTATGGCCCGCGCGGCGGCGGCGTGGCCGAGCGCGACGGCGTGCTTGACCGCATTGACATCATCGAGGGCACACTGGCCAAGGCCTTCGGCATCATGGGCGGATACATCGCCGCCGGCGCCGACATCTGCGACGCCATCCGCTCCTATGCGGCGGGCTTCATCTTCACCACCTCGCTTTCCCCCGTGCTGGCCGCCGGGGCGCTGGCCTCCGTCCGCCATCTGAAGGAATCGGGCGAGGAGCGCCGCCTGCAGCAGGAGCACGCCGAACTGCTGCGCCAGCAGCTGCTCAAGCGCGATCTGCCCGTGGTGGTGGAGAACAGCCATATCGTGCCGGTCATGGTTTATGACGCCGTCAAGTGCAAGCAGCTCACCGACGCGCTGATGAACGATTACGACATCTACGTTCAGCCCATCAACTATCCCACCGTGCCGCGCGGGGCCGAGCGCATCCGCCTCACCCCCGGCCCGCTGCACGGCCCGGAGGAAATCGCGGTTTTGGCCGAGGCCCTGGATGAGCTCTGGACGCGCCTCGATCTGCCCCGCGCCACCCGCCAGGCGGCGGAGTAGGGGAGGCGGAAATGTTTGACAAAATGCTACACCTTGCGCCATACAGGGTGTAGCATTTTTATTGGTCTATGGCGTCCAAGGTCATATATACCGTTGAAGCGCTGAAAGATATGCGCAAATTGCCCGCCAAAACGCGGCAGCGCATTCTGGACAAGGTCAAGCAATATGCGGAAGCGCCTGCGGATATAACTGTCAAAAGGTTGAAAAATACCCGGTATCTGCGTTTGCGGATTGGAGATTACAGGGTGGTTTTTGCCGAAGGCGAGGGGAAAGTCACGGTTGCTTTCGTTGATCACAGGCGCAATATCTACAGGCGGTTGAAATGAGCAATTTCACTTTAATCAGGACTCCCAAGGGCGAGGAACTCGTTCTGGTTCCGAAGGAGGAATTCGAGTCTCTGCTCGACGATCTGGATATCGCGCGCGCGCAAGTGATCATGGAGCGGGTGCGTTCGGGCGAAGAGGAGCTTTATCCGTCCGAGCTGGTGGAGCGCCTGATCATCGGCGGGGAACAGCCCGTCAAGGTCTTTCGCGAATATCGCGGCATGACACAGGAAGAGCTTGCGCACAGGGCCGGAACGTCGAAGAACTACATCTCGCAGATCGAGAACCGCCGCCGCCGCGCCGGGCGCAAGCTGCAAGCAAGGCTGGCCGAAGCGCTCGGTCTTGATCCGGAAGACCTCGAGGATACGGCGGGCGAGTGATGCGCGCCTTTCCGCCGCGCCCGCCCGCGCGCCCTTGAGCCGCCCGCGGTTTTGGTCTACCCACGCAGCGGATTCAACCACCCAGATCAGGGAACCATCATGAGCGACACCTATTTCACCGCGCCGCTGCCGGAAGCGGACAGCGAGGTCATGGAGGCCGTCAGCAAGGAGCTGCGCCGCCAGCAGAACGAGATCGAGCTCATTGCCTCGGAAAACATCGTCTCGCGCGCCGTCCTTCAGGCCCAGGGCTCGGTGCTGACCAACAAGTATGCCGAGGGCTATCCGGGGCGGCGCTATTATGGCGGCTGCCAGTATGTGGATATCGCCGAAAACATCGCCATCGAGCGGGCGAAAAAGCTGTTCAACGCCGGTTTCGCCAATGTCCAGCCCAATTCCGGCTCGCAGGCCAATCAGGGCGTCTATCTGGCGCTGCTTCAGCCCGGCGACACCATCATGGGGCTCAATCTGGCCGCCGGCGGCCATCTCACCCACGGCTCGCCGGTCAACATGTCCGGCAAGTGGTTCAATGTCGTTCCCTATGGTCTGGAAGAGGGCACCGATCTCATCGACTATGACGAGGTGGCCCGTCTGGCCAGGGAACACAAGCCGAAGCTCATCATCACCGGCGGCTCGGCCTATCCGCGCGTCATCGATTTCGCCCGCATGCGCGAGATCGCCGATTCCGTTGGCGCCTTCCTGATGGTGGACATGGCCCATTTCGCCGGTCTGGTGGCCGGCGGCGTTCATCCCAACCCGCTGGAATGGGCCCATGTGGTGACCACCACCACCCACAAGACCCTGCGCGGGCCCAGGGGCGGCATGATCCTGACCAATGACGAGGCTCTGGCGAAGAAGATCAACTCGGCCATTTTCCCCGGCCTTCAGGGCGGCCCGCTGATGCATGTCATCGCCGCCAAGGCGGTGGCCTTCGGCGAGGCTCTCACACCCGCCTTCAAGACCTATGCGCGGGCCGTTGTGGATAACGCGAAGGCGCTGGCCGATGAGCTGGTCAGGGGCGGCCTGGCCATCGTCTCGGGCGGCACGGACACCCACGTCATCCTCGCCGATCTGCGCCCCAAGGGCCTCACCGGCAAGGCGGCGGAGGCGGCCCTGGGACGGGCCAACATCACCTGCAACAAGAACGCCATCCCCAACGATCCGGAAAAGCCCTTCGTCACCTCCGGCGTGCGCCTGGGCTCTCCGGCGGCCACCACGCGCGGCTTTGGCGAGGCGGAATTCCGCCAGACCGCCCGCCTCATTCTGGAGGTGCTGGACGGCCTGGCCGCCAATGGCGAGGAGGGCAACGCCGAGATAGAGGCGCAGGTGCGCGAAAAGGTTCTGGCCCTCACGGCCCGCTTTCCGATATATGATCAGGGCATGTGCTGATCTGCGCAACCGCCACGGAGAGATGAATGCGCTGCCCGTTCTGTTCGTCGGAAAACACGCAGGTGAAGGATTCGCGCCCGGCGGAAGACGGGGCAGCCATCCGCAGGCGGCGGCAATGCGCCGATTGCGGCGGGCGCTTCACCACCTTCGAGCGCGTGCAGCTGCGCGAGCTGACGGTGCTCAAGCGCTCCGGCAAGCGCGTTCCCTTCGACCGCGAGAAACTGGCCCGCTCGGTGCGCATCGCCCTGCGCAAGCGCGAGGTTGATCCCGAGCGCGTCGAGCGCATGGTCTCCGGCATCGTCCGCCAGCTGGAAAGCCGGGGCGAGCCCGAGGTTCCATCGGAGATCATCGGCGAGCTGGTCATGGAAGGACTGCGCCGCCTCGATGACGTGGCCTTCGTGCGCTATGCCTCCGTCTACCGCAATTTCCGCCAGGCCTCCGATTTCCGCGATTTCCTCTCGCAACTGACCGGCCCGGAGGAATGACGGAGTTCACCGCAGACGACCGCCGCCAAATGGCCCACGCCATCGGGCTTTCGCGCCGCGCCCTTGGAAACACGGCGGAAAACCCGCCCGTGGGCTGCGTCATCGTCAAGGGCGGCATGCCCGTTGGCGTTGGCTGGACGCAGCCGGGCGGGCGGCCCCATGCGGAAACTTGCGCGCTGGACATGGCCGGCGGGGCGGCAAGAGGGGCCGTGGCTCATGTGACCCTTGAGCCCTGCGCCCATCATGGACAAACGCCGCCCTGCGCCAATGCGCTGATCAGGGCGGGGGTGGCGCGCGTCGTCATTGCCTGCGCCGATCCCGATCCGCGCGTGCGGGGCAGGGGAGTGGAGATGCTGCGCAAGGCCGGCGTCACCGTGCAGACCGGCCTGATGGAAAACGAGGCCCGGCGCGTGCTTGCCGGGTTCTTCTCGCGCATCACGCGGGGCCGCCCGCATGTGCTGCTCAAGCTCGCCCTCTCCGCCGACGGCAAAATCGCAGAAACGCCGGGCAGGCCCGCCGCCATCACCGGAAAACATGCCCTGGCCCGCGCTCATCTGATGCGCGCGCAATCGGACGCCATTCTGGTGGGCGTGGGCACGGTGCTGGCCGATGATCCCTCCCTCACCTGCCGCCTGCCGGGGCTTCAGGGGCGCTCGCCCATCCGGCTGGTGGCCGACAGCCGTCTGCGCATTCCCCATGACGCGAAACTCCTGCGCACCTGCGGGCGGACGCCGACATGGATTTTCACCACCATCGCGGCGCGGGAAAAGGCGCTCGAATTGCAGGAATCGTATCCACATCTGCGCATTATCCCCGTGGCCCATGACGAGGCCGGGCGCGTCTCGCTGCCGGCCATGCTGGAGCGGCTGGGCGGGGAGGGGATCAACAGGCTGATGGTGGAAGGCGGCGCGCACCTGGCCCGCGCTTTCGTGGAAGGCGGCTTCGTTGACGAGGCGGCCATCTTCACCGCGCCGGAAAAGACCCTGGGGCCGGGGGGGCTGGAGGCTCTGGCCGGGCTGCCGCTGGCGGCGCTCACGGATGCGCCTTTTTCGCTTGCCGGGGAAACGCCCCTTGGCGCGGACGTTCTGCGGGTCTATGAGAAGCCCGGCGGATAATACGGCGAAGAGGTCTTTCATGTTTACAGGCATCATCACGGACATCGGCAAAGTGCTGGACGTGGAAAAGCGCGGCGATACGCGCTTTCGCATCGCCAGCCATTACGATCCCGAAACGGTGGAGACAGGCGCCTCCATTGCCCATGACGGCTGCTGCCTGACGGTGATCGAAAAGGGCCTGCTCGATGACGGGCGCATGTGGCACGATGTGCAGGCCTCCGCCGAGACGCTCTCCAAGACCACCCTTGGCGGCTGGGAAAAGGGCCGGCGCATGAACCTGGAGCGCGCCATGCGGGTTGGCGACGAGCTGGGCGGGCATATCGTCTCCGGCCATGTTGACGGTCTTGGCGAGATCGTCTCCATAACCCCCGAGGGAGAATCGAAGATCTTCCGCTTCCGGGTGCCCGCGGAGCTGGCCCGCTTCATCGCGCCCAAGGGCTCGGTGGCGCTCGATGGCACCTCCCTGACGGTCAACGCCGTGGAGGGCCGCGAGTTCGAGGTCAACATCATTCCGCACACCCAGCAGGTCACCACCTGGGGGCTGGCGCGGGTTGGGCAGGCGGTCAACGTGGAGATCGACATGCTGGCGCGCTACGTAGCCCGTCTGACGGAGTTCGGCGGCTGAGACAATGGCCGCCCGGCGCGGGGGCCGGGCGCATGGAAACACGAATGGAGAAGGCAATGCGGGTTCTCATCATCGAAGCGCGGTTCTACGACGAGCTGCTGGACGAGCTGGAAAAGGGCGCGGTGCAATACCTGAAGGAGCGCGGCGCCGAATACGACATCGTGCATGTGCCCGGCGCGCTGGAGATCCCCGGCGCCATCGCCATGGCCGAGCAGGCCAACGACGCCAACCGCATGGCTGTCGAAAGCGTCATGGAGGGCGTTGATCCGAACGGGGAAGACGCCGAGGGCCAGCTGATGGAGCTTCTTGACATGACGAAGCCCTATTACGACGCCTATGTGGCTCTTGGCGTGGTCATTCGCGGCGAGACCTGGCATTTCGAGATCGTGGCGGGCGAATCGGCGCGCGGCATCATGGATCTGACCCTCCAGGGCGTGGCCATCGGCAACGGCATCCTCA
>JALUFY010000224.1 GCA_027051995.1 Hyphomicrobiales bacterium | reverse complement strand
CGCTCTTTCTGGCGATTTCATCGTTGGCTTTCCCGGCGAGAGCGAAGAGGATTTCGCCGCCACCATGCGGCTGGTGGAGGACGCGGATTACGCCCAGGCCTATTCCTTCAAGTATTCGCCGCGCCCTGGAACTCCGGCGGCGGAACATGCGGATCAGGTGGCCGGGGAGGTCAAGACGGAGCGGCTGGCGCGGTTGCAGGCGCTTCTTTCCCGCCAGCAGGAGGCCTTCAACGCGCGGTTTTCCGGCAAGGTCATGGACATCCTGCTGGAGAAGCCGGGGCGGCATCCGGGCCAGCTGGTGGGCCGCTCGCCGTGGCTTCAGGCGGTGCATGTTGACGCACAAGGGCGGCGCATCGGTGATATCGTGACCGTGCGCGTTGAAAAAACTGGAAAAAATTCGCTTTCCGCCCATATTATGGACAAGGAAGCGGCGCAGGGCTGAGCGCCAGCGGGTGCGTGGAACATCCCGTTCAACGGAGGCCCGTTCGCAGGACAATCAGGGAGACCGATCCAGTTTGACCCTTGACATTCCACCCGCCGGAGACCGCAAGGGCAAATCCGGCAAGGGAGAGACGGAACAGACCGTTCTGAGCTTTGACGACAACCGGCCCGCCAGCGTGCTGTTTGGCGAACACGACCGCAATCTCGCCCTCATCGAAAACCGCCTCGGGGTGGACATCATCGCGCGCGGCAACAGGCTGACGCTGCGCGGCGCGCAAGGGGCGCGCAAATCCGCCGAGCAGGTGCTGAGGGATCTCTATCAGCGCGCCGAATCGGGGCTGGACATCACCACCGGAGACGTGGACGGGGCCATCCGCATGGCCACCGCCCTGCCGCGCGCCAGGGCCGGAGCGCCGGTGGAGATCCGCACCCGGCGCAAGGTGGTGCGTCCGCGCTCGCCGGGGCAGAAGGTCTATCTGGAGGCCCTGGCCGGAAACGAGCTGGTGTTCGGCGTCGGCCCGGCGGGCACCGGCAAGACCTATCTGGCGGTGGCCAAGGGCGTGCAGGCGCTGCTGGCCGGAGAGGTGGACCGCATCATCCTGTCGCGTCCGGCCGTGGAGGCTGGCGAGCAGCTGGGCTTTCTGCCCGGCGACATGAAGGAGAAGGTCGATCCCTACCTGCGGCCGCTCTATGATGCGCTGCATGACCTGATGAGCGCGGACAGGGCGGCGAAGATGATGGCCGACGGCACCATCGAAATCGCGCCACTGGCCTTCATGCGCGGGCGCACACTGGCCAACGCCTATGTCATCCTCGACGAGGCGCAGAACACCACCACGCAGCAGATGAAGATGTTTCTCACCCGGCTGGGCGAGGGGGCGCGCATGGTCGTCACCGGCGATCTGTGCCAGATCGATCTGCCCTCCGGCGTGGCCTCCGGCATGGCGCAGGCGGTGGACATTCTCGACGGCGTGGAGGGGGTGGCCGTCATCCGGCTGGGCGAGGCCGACATCGTGCGCCATCCGCTGGTGGCGCGCATCGTCGCCGCCTACGAGAAGAATACGGGCAAGAGCGGCTGATCCAGATGCCCGATTGCGATATATCCGTCGGGATCGCCAGCCCCGGAGACTGGCCCGAACCCCATGAGCGGCTGGAGAAGACCGTGCGGGAAGCGGCGCGGGCCGCGCTGGCGCACGCCGGTTTGCCGGGGCCGGGCGCGTGGGAAGTCTGTATCATGCTGGGCGGCGATGACCAGGTGCGGGCGCTCAATGCGCAATGGCGCGGCAAGGATGCGCCCACCAACGTGCTCTCTTTCCCCGCCGCGCGTGACATGCCCGCCCCGCCGGGCGAAACGAGGCCGCTGGGCGATCTGGTGCTGGCCGGGCCGGTGGTGCGCGCCGAGGCCGGTGCGGCGGGCGTTCCGCTCAGGGAGCATCTGGCGGGATTGACCGTTCACGGAATATTGCATCTTCTGGGATATGATCACCTGAAGGAGCGCGAACGGCGCGAAATGGAAGAGGCCGAGCGGCGCATCATGGCGCGGCTCGGGCTGGGCGACCCCTACGCGGGTTACGAGGAGAGATGATGAACGAATTGCCGGTGACAGACCAGCAGGAGCCGCCCCGGGACGATCCGGAGCGAAGTCCGGGCCTGATGGAGCGGCTGCGCGCCCTCATCGCGCCGAAGCGGGCGGGCGGCCTGGAGGAGATCATCGAGGAGGCCCCGGCGGCCTCCGGCGCCTCGCGCAGCAAGACGCGGCAGATGCTGGGCAAGCTGGCGGTCTTCTCCATGCTGCGGGTCGATGACGTGCTGGTGCCGCGCGCCGACATCGTGGCCATCGAGGCCTCCGCGCCATTGCGCGAGCTTCTGGCGCTGTTCACTTCGGCGCAGCACTCGCGGGTGCCGGTCTATCGCGAGACGATCGATGACATCGCGGGCATGGCGCATATCAAGGACCTGCTTGGCCTTGTCGCCGCGCGCGCGCAACCGGCGGACGGCGGCGGGCAGGACGGACGGGAGGCGGCGGACATGATCCTGCCGGGCGATCTGCTGGCCACGACGGTGGCCGACAGCGGCATCGTGCGGCCATTGCTCTTCGCGCCGCCCTCCATGCCGGCGGGCGATCTGCTGATGAAGATGCAATCGACCCATCTGCACATGGCCATCGTGGTGGATGAATACGGCGGCACGGAAGGGCTGGCGACCATCGAGGATCTCGTCGAGGAAATCGTCGGTGAAATCGCCGACGAGCATGACGAGGAAGAGCAGACCCTCATCACCCCGGTGCAAGGCGGGTTCGCCGCCTCTGCGCGGGCCGGCGTCCATGAGCTGGAAAAGCTGCTGGGCGTCGATCTTCTGCCGCCGGAGCAGGACGAGGAAACCGATACCATCGGCGGGCTCGTCTTCGCCATGCTGGGGCGGGTGCCGGTGCGCGGCGAAATCGTCACCCACGGCAGCGGCATCGAGTTCGAGATTCTGGAAGCCGATCCCCGGCGGGTGAAAAAGGTCAAGATCATCCCGCCCGCGCGCCCCGAGGCCCAGGGCGGAGATTTGCTATAAAGCGCGGCGGGCGGCGATTCGCGCCGCCTGAGCGGGCCAGGGCGGGGCGTTGATGAACAATCCTTTCACCGGCATGGCGGCGCGGCTGGTGCTCCTGTGGGGCTGGCGGCGCTTTCTCGCGGCGGCGCTGGCCGGGGCGCTGGCCGCCCTTTCCCTGCCGCCGGCGGGATTGTGGCCGGCGCTTTTCATCGCCTTTCCGGCGCTGGTGTGGATGATGGACGGCGCGGCGGGCGGGCATGCGGCCTTGCGTGCGCGCGTCAAGGCCGGCTTCTGGCTCGGATACGCCTTCGGCCTTGGCTGGTTCGCGGCCTCGCTGCCGTGGATCGGCGCGGCCTTTCTGGTGGATGCGGAGCGTTTCGCATGGCTGCTGCCGCTGG
>JALUFY010000223.1:8631-11580 GCA_027051995.1 Hyphomicrobiales bacterium | reverse complement strand
CAATGAAGACCTCACCAGCGCGCTGAGCGGCAAGGCCGGAGAATACCGCGCCGGGCTGGAGCGTTTCGAAGGCATGCTGCGCGATGTGATCACGCCGCACGCCCGCAAGCGGCTGCGGCTGCGGCGCGCCGGGTTCGCCGCCGCCGGGGCTCCGGCGGAGCTGGCCCGCCGTCTGGCCCGGCTGCCCTATCTGCTGCGCGGGCTGGACATCATGGCCATCGCCGCGCGCACCGGGGCGGAGATGGAGGACGCCGCGCACGTCTATTTCGAATCCGGGCATCTGCTGCGCATATCGGCGGTGATGATGGCGGCGCGCCGCCTGAAGCCCTCCAGCCATTACGAGCGCATGGCCAGGGCCCGCCTGAGCGAGCGGCTGGCCGCCGCCCACCGCGAACTGGCCGCCGCCATGGCCCGCGAAGGCAAGGGCGGGGACGGCCCGCGCCTGTGGGCGCAAAGGCACGCCACGACCCTGGAGCGCACCCGCCGGGCGCTGTCGGAAATCCTCGCCGGACAGGGCTTCGACCTGCCAAGACTGGCCCTGGCGGCGAGCCTGTTCGACGAGCTGGCGATGGCTGTGCGAAAAGACTGCTGAAAAATCATGCCGCGCGGGAGGATGACGCCATGAAGGGAATGCTCAGCCTAGAGAAGCTGAAAAAGCTGGTGAAACAGGGCAGGATGGATACGGTTCTGGTGTGCATGACCGACATGCAGGGCAGGCTCGTGGGCAAGCGCTTCAGCGCCGGGTTCTTTCTGGACACGGTTAAGGAGGGCACCCATGCGTGCAACTATCTGCTCACCGTGGATATCGAAATGGAGCCCGTGCCCGGCTACGCGGCGGCCAACTGGAGCGCCGGTTACGGCGACTTCGCGCTGAAGCCCGATCTGGCCACCCTGCGCCGCGTGCCCTGGCTGAAGAAGACCGCCATGGTTCTGTGCGACGTGCTCGACGAGCACACCCATGAGCCGGTGGCCCACTCCCCCCGCGCCATTCTGAAGAAACAGATCGGACGGCTGCGCGAGCTGGGCTTTTCGCCCATGATGGCCTCCGAGCTGGAATTCTATCTCTTCGAGGACAGCCTGAAAAAGGCCCACCGCAAGGCATACCGTGGCCTGAAACCGGCGGGATACTACATCGAGGATTATCACATCCTGCAAACCACCAAGGAAGAAAAGGTCATCCGCGCCATCCGCAACCAGCTGCAAAGAGCGGGCATTCCGGTGGAGAACTCCAAGGGCGAATGGGGCCCCGGCCAGGAAGAGATCAACGTCAGATACGCCCCGGCCCTGGTCATGGCCGACCGTCATGTGATCATGAAAAACGCCATCAAGGAAATCGCCTGGAAGGCCGGCCAGTCGGTGACCTTCATGGCCAAGTGGAACACGGATCTGGCCGGTTCCTCCTGCCATGTCCATCAGTCGCTGTGGGACGCGGCGGAAACGCGCAATCTCTTTTACGATCCGGACGGCGAATACGGCATGAGCGATGTCATGAAGCATTACGTGGCCGGGCTGGCCGCCCATGCGCGCGAGCTGACGTATTTCCTCGCCCCCTTCATCAATTCCTACAAGCGCTTTCAGGCCTCCACCTTCGCGCCGACGCGCATCTGCTGGAGCGTTGACAACCGCACGGCGGGCCTGCGCCTGGTGGGCGAAAACTCGAAAGCCATCCGCATCGAAAACCGCATCGGCGGAGCCGATCTGAATCCCTATCTGGCCTTCGCCGCCCAGCTGGCCGCCGGCATCGACGGCATCGAGAAGAAAATGGAGCTCGATGCGCCCTTCGCCGGCGACGCCTACGCGGAAGGAAGCCTGCGGGAGATTCCCCGCACCCTGCGCGAGGCCATTGACACGCTGGACAATTCCGCCATGCTGCGCGAGGCTTTCGGCGACGATGTCGTCGAGCATTATCTGCACACCGCCCGCTGGGAGCAGGCGGTGTTTGACCGCCGCGTGACCGATCTCGAACTGATGCGCGGCTTCGAACAGGCGTGAGGGGCGCATGGGTTACGAAAACATCATTGCCGAGACCACGGAAGGCGGCGCGGGGCTGATCCGCCTGAACCGCCCGAAGGCGCTGAACGCGCTCAACGGCGCGCTGATGAAGGAACTGGCGGACGCCCTGCGTGCCTTCGAGGCCGATGATTCAACCGGCTGCATGGTGCTCACCGGCTCGCCAAAGGCCTTCGCGGCGGGCGCCGACATTTCCGAAATGGCCGGGCTGGAATATCCTGGCGTCTATGTGGATGATTTCCTCTCCGGCTGGGAGGCCCTTTCGGCCTGCCGCAAGCCGGTAATCGCCGCCGTCTCCGGCTTCGCCCTGGGGGGCGGCTGCGAACTGGCCATGATGTGCGACATCATCATCGCCGCGCGAACGGCGAAATTCGGCCAGCCGGAGATCCGGCTGGGGATCATCCCCGGCGCGGGCGGCACCCAGCGGCTGGCGCGCGCCATCGGCAAGGCCAGGGCCATGGACATGATCCTCACCGGCCGCATGATGGACGCCGGAGAAGCGCTCCAGGCCGGGCTCGTCTCCCGCGTCGTGGAGGAGGACGCGCTGCTCGATGAAGCCCTGAAGGCGGCGCGAACCATCGCCGGGTTCGGCCGCGCCGCCGTGCTGGCCGCCAAGGAGGCGGTGAACGCCGGCATGGACATGCCGCTGAGCGCCGGCCTGCGCTTCGAGCGGCGGCTTTTTCACGCCCTTTTCGCCACCCGCGATCAGAAGGAGGGCATGGCCGCCTTCCTGGAAAAGCGCAAGGCGGATTTCTCCGGCGGCTGAGCGGCGCGTTTCACGCCCGAAGCGTGTTGACGCAAAGCCGCCGGGCCGGTATAAGCCAGCCCACGGACAGGGGACGCAAGCGGATTTCACGCCTTGCGCGCCCGTTTTTGTTTTCGCGCGGGAAGCGGCGGCGCCGCCCCGCCAGACCGGAAATCGACAGGTAACAAGATGCC
>JALUFY010000223.1:0-8621 GCA_027051995.1 Hyphomicrobiales bacterium | reverse complement strand
AAGGCCATGCGCCAGACGCAGCGCCGCACGGAAATCAACAAGGCCCGCAAATCCCGCGTGCGCACCTTCATCCGCAAGGTCGAGGAAGCCATCGCCTCCGGCGACCAGAAGGCCGCCGCCGAGGCTCTGCGCATCGCCCAGCCGGAGATCATGAGAGGGGCGCGCAAGCGGGTGATGCACAAGAATACCGCCGCGCGCAAGATTTCGCGCCTCAGCAAGCGCATCAAGGCGCTCGGCGCCTGAGCAGGCTCCGCCCGGTTCGCGAAAAAGGCCGGAAACCAAAGAATAAAGGGCCGCTTCCCCCGTTGAGGGAAGCGGCCTTTTCCTGTCCTTGCCGCCCGCGCCACTGCTGTCCAAGTAACGTTTTCAACAACGTCACTCCCGCGAAAGCGGGAGCCTATGCTGAATCGCGGAACTGCTGGGCGGTTCGGAAAAAGGCGCGGAGTTTCAGACACTTCCATGGAAATTCCGCAAAACCTCCGATAAGCTGCATGGATTCCCACTTTCGTGGGAATGACGAATCTGGTGTTGACCGGAAAACAAGCCCCTGCTTTGGCAGAGTGCGCCCGCGCGGGCCCTGCCCATATGCGCGCAAAAGCGCTGTCAGCCTTGTGTATCCGCGTCCGCGCGGGCGCACAGGGCCAGAACCACTTCCTGCAAGAGCCGCAGCTCGCGCGGGCCGGACAGGCGGTGATCGGCCCCCTTGATCAGGGTGAAGGTCACATCCTCTCCCGATATGGCCTCATAGACCTTCAGGCCGTGTTCCCAGGGCACGTCCTTGTCCGCGTCTCCCTGAAGAACGCGCACCGGGCATCGCGCCTCAAAGCCCTCGTCCAGCAGCAGATGATTTTTCCCCTCCTCGATCAGCTCGCGGGTCAGGATGTAGGGCTCGTCCCCGTATTCGCTGGGCACGGCGATTTGCCCCTTTTCCATGATTTCCTCGCGCGCCTCGGGCGGGAACTTGTCCCACATGAGGTCTTTCGTCATGTCCGCCGCCGGGGCCATGAGGATCATGCCCTTGACGCGCGCCGCCTCATCCGGGGCGTGACGGGCCAGCTCGCGCGCCAGCAGCAGCGCCAGCCAGCCGCCCATGGACGAGCCTACGAGAATGCGCGGCCCCCTGGCCACGCCGCGAAAGACGGCGAGGGCCTCCCGCAGCCATTTGCCGATCGTGCCTTCCGTGAACTCCCCGCTGGAGCGGCCGTGGCCGGAATAGTCGAAACGCACCGCCGAACGGTTCGTCATGCGCGCCAGCTCGCCCAGGGCGGTGGCCTTCGAGCCTTCCATGTCCGACATGAAGCCGCCAAGCCAGAACAGTCCGCAAGGCCCCTCGCTGGCGGGCGCGGGGCCATCGTTGATCCAGGCGGTCTTTTCCCCGTGCGGGCTGTCGAGAAAGGAGATGTCTGTCATGGGAGAAATCCTTGTGGAATGAACGGCGCTTCGCGGTTTTTCGCGGCTTGACTTGCAACGCCGGTTCAAGATGTATATTGCATTCCAAGGCGCTTAATGCATGCGGGCGCGCCGCGCAAGGCGCGCGTCCCGCGAGAAACAAGGAGACGATACCATTCGCAGGCCATTCAGGGGGCCGGTCAGGCCCCGGAACGACGGACCGAAAATCAACGGCAAGATCACGGCTCCGGAAGTGCTCGTCATCGACGAGAATGGGGAAAAGCGCGGCGTGCTGCCCATAGACGAGGCGCTCGACCTGGCCGCAGACGCCGGTCTTGATCTGGTGGAGGTTTCTCCCACGGCGAAACCGCCGGTGTGCAAGATACTGGACTACGGCAAGTTCAAGTATCAGGCGCAGAAGAAGGCCTCCGAGGCGCGCAAGAAGCAAAAGACCGTCGAGGTCAAGGAAATCAAGATGCGCCCGGCCATCGACACCCATGATTATGAGGTGAAGATGCGCGCCCTGAAGAAGTTTCTCGGCGAGGGCAACAAGGTCAAGGTGACCATCCGCTTCCGCGGCCGTGAAATGGCCCACACCAATCTGGGCCGCGAACTGCTCAACAGGGTGCGCGGCGATCTCGGCGAGGATGTCAAGATCGAGCTGATGCCGAAGATGGAAGGCCGCCAGATGGTCATGATCCTGGCGCCCAGATAAGGCAAGGCGGCGGCCCGCCGGAGGGCCGTTAAACGCTTGACAGGGCGCGCCCCTTGCGGGCATATAGCGCGCAAAGAGCGGCGGGCGGAGCATTTCCGCCCGCTTTCACCTGTTGCCCAAGGCCATAACGACAACCGACAAAAGCCTGCCGTAAAGGCGGCGCCGCGCGGCGCGGGATCAAAACAAAAGGAAAGCAAGAGCATGTATGCGATCATCAAGACCGGCGGCAAGCAATACCGCGTCGCCCCCGAAGACGTCATCACCGTCGAGAAACTGGCCGGCGAGCCCGGCGACACCGTGATCATCTCCGAGGTGCTCATGGCCGACACCGGCAAGGGGCTGGAGGTCGGCGCGCCGCTGGTCGAGGGCGCTTCCGTCGCCTGCGAGCTGGTGGAGCACACGCGCGGGCCCAAGATCATCATCTTCAAGAAGAAGCGCCGCAAGCATTACCGCCGCAAGAAGGGCCACCGTCAGGATCTGACCGTGCTGCGCGTCGCTGAGATCCTCACCGGCGGCAAGACGCCCGCCAAGGCGAAAGCCGGAGCCGCCAAGGACAAGGCCGCCAAACCCGCCCCGGAAAAGGCGGAAAAGAAGGCCAAGGCCGAAAAACCCGCGCCCAAGGCGGACGCCGCGAAGGTGGCCGAGATCAAGGAAGCCCTCAAGAAGGGCGAGGCCGTGGCCCTCTTCAAGGCCCCCGAGGGCGAGCCCGATGATCTGAAGCTGATTTCCGGCGTCGGCCCCGTGATCGAGAAAAAGCTGCATGCTCTTGGCGTGAAGAAATTCGAGCAGGTGGCCAATTTCACGCCCGAGGACATCGCCATGGTTGACGACGTGCTGTCCTTCAAGGGCCGCATCGAGCGCGACGACTGGGTATCCCAGGCCAAAAAGCTGGCCGCTGAAAAGAAATAACCGTTTCAAAGGAGCAGAACGATGGCTCATAAAAAGGCAGGCGGTTCATCCCGCAACGGGCGCGACACGGCGGGCCGCCGTCTCGGCGTCAAGAAGTTCGGCGGCGAGGCCGTCATTCCCGGCAACATCATCATCCGCCAGCGCGGCACCAGGTGGCACCCCGGCGAGAACGTCGGCATGGGCAAGGATCACACCATCTTCGCGCTTGTCGAAGGCAAGGTGAAGTTCCACACCGCCATGGGCGGCCGCTCCTTCGTCTCCGTGGAGCCCGCGGACGCCTGAGGGCGCGATGTTCCCGAACAGACAAGAACCGCCGGAGGGTGTCTCTCCGGCGGTTTTTTATTGCCCGCCCGGGCGTTCCTCGGGAAATCAGGGCAGAAGCTCGCCGTTCAGAAAGGCGCGCGCCTCCTCCGTCGCGGGCGCGTTGAAGAACTCCGCCGCCGGAGTCTTCTCCACGATGCGCCCGTGATGGATGAACAACACGTCATCGGCCAGCCGCCGCGCCTGGGCCATGTCGTGGGTGGAGAAGAAGATCGTCGTCGTGGCCATGTGCAGATCGTTGATGATGCGCTCCACGTCCATGGTGGCCGCCGGATCGAGCGAGGCGGTCGGCTCGTCGAGAAACAGGATGGAGGGCTTCAGAAGCCAGGCGCGCGCCAGCGCCAGCTTCTGCTTCTCGCCGCCGGAGAGCACCCGCGCGGGCCGGTGCGCCATGCGCGCCAGATGGCAGCGCTCCAGCGCCCGCTCGACGCGCTTGTGCATGTGCCGGCCACGCTCGCCCCGGCTTTTCAGCACATAGACGAGGTTGTCGCGCACCGAGCGGCGCAACAGCACCGGCTTTTGAAACACCATCGCCTGGGCCCGGGCGCGGGCCCGCGCATCGCCCCCCAGCGGCCCTTCCCAGACGATGCGCCCGGAGGTGGGCCTGATAAGCCCGTGGCACAATCTCAGCGTCAGGCTCTTGCCCGCGCCGTTGAAGCCCAGAATGACGGTGCGCCGCCCGGGCTCGACGCGGAAATCGAGATCGCGGATCAGCGGCTGGCCGTTGAGCGTCAGCGACACATGCTCCACCGACAGCGGCAGGATGACATTGCGGTCGCGCGCCGGCCGCCCGTCGCTGCGCAGCCTCTTGACCGGCGGCGGATGCCCCGCGCCCTCCCCGCCGGGGGCGTCCTTGAGCGGTTTTCCCGGAAACCGGATAATGGCCATGTTCCTTGCCTGCCTTGCGCGATTTCGCGCCACAATGTCACACCCTCCCGCCCGGCACAAGCCGCCGTGGAGTGCATGCCGCGCAAATCCTCTGGAGAACCGGCTGGAGCGGGCGACGGGGATCGAACCCGCGACCCCGAGCTTGGGAAGCTCGTGCTCTACCAACTGAGCTACACCCGCGTCCGGCCATTTCTAATAAGCCCGCCCGGATGATTTGTAAATGCCTCCCCGGGTGGCGAAATAACCCGTTGAAAAAGTCAGGCATTTCTGACACAGATCGGGGCAGACAGGCCGGGCCGCCAGGCGGGCCGCGCGCACAGGACAACGAGGATCACAGATGTTCATCCAGACCGAAGCCACGCCCAATCCCCAGACGCTCAAGTTCCTCCCCGGCCAGACGGTCGTCGCCGGGCCGCCGCGCGATTTCAAGTCGGCGGAAGAGGCCGCCGCGTCTCCCCTGGCGAAGCGTCTTTTCGCCCTCGATGGCGTCACCGGGGTGTTCATGGGATCGGATTTCGTCTCGGTGACCAAGGCCGACGGCGCCAGCTGGACGGAGCTCAAGCCCGCCGTGCTCGGCGTCATCATGGAGCATGCCCTCTCCGGCGAGCCGGTGATCGAGGGAGACGCCAGCGCCGCCAGCGAATTCTTTGATGAAAAGGACGCCAAGGTGGTGGCCGAGATCAAGGAGCTGCTGGATACCCGCGTGCGCCCCGCCGTGGCGCAAGACGGCGGCGACATCACCTTTCAGGGCTACAAGGACGGCGTCGTCTATCTGCAGATGGTCGGCGCATGTTCGGGCTGCCCGTCGGCCACCGCCACCCTCAAGCAGGGCGTGGAGAACCTGCTGAAGCATTTCGTGCCGCAGGTCGTCGAGGTGCAGGAGGTGCAAGGCCCCGGCGCGGGCGGCTCCTGCGGCGTCTGAGCCTGGGATCAAGGGAGCATTCATGGCCTGGGATCATTGCGGAAAAGCCATCCCCGAAGCGGCGCTGCGCCAGCTCTTTCTTGATGCGCGCACCTATAACGGCTGGCTGGACAAGCCGGTTCCGGACGAATGCCTGCGCGACATCGTTGATCTGATGAAGATGGCCCCCACCTCGGCCAACTGCCAGCCCGTCCGCATTCTTTTCCTGAAGTCCAAGGAAGCCAGGGAGCGCCTCAGGCCCCATCTCATGGAGACCAACGTGGACAAGACCATGTCTGCCCCGGTCACCGCCATTCTCGGCCATGATCTGGAGTTTTACGAGCGCCTGCCGCGCTACTTCCCCCACACGGACGCCAAAAGCTGGTTTGAGGGCAATGCGCCGCTGATCGAGGAAACGGCCTTTCGCAATGGCACGTTGCAGGCGGGCTATTTTCTCATCGCCGCGCGCGCCCTGGGGCTCGATTGCGGCCCCATGTCGGGCTTTGACGCCGATGGCGTGAACAGGGAGTTCTTCGCCGGAACATCCACGCGGGTCAACTTCCTGTGCAATATCGGCTTCGGCGATCCGGAATCGCTCTTTGAGCGCAGTCCGCGCCCCGCCTTCGAGGAAATCGCCGGGATTCTCTGAAAGCCCGTCTTTCCGGCGCGCCCGCCAGCGCCTGCCGGGCGCGCGGCGGGAGAAGAGAAGAAGGCCCGCAAGGGGGAAAGGAAAACCCGATGCTCATACTGGCCATGGACAGCTGTCTTCAGTCCTGTTCGGCGGCGCTGGCGGATCGAGCCAGCGGCGAAATCCTCGCCTCGCGCTGGCGGGACATGCCGCGCGGCCAGGCCGAGGCCATGCCGGACATGGTGGACATGGTCATGACGGAACACGGCGATCCCTACGACAAACTGGCCTTCATAGCCGTCACGCGCGGCCCGGGCTCCTTCACCGGAGTGCGCATCGGCCTGTCCTTCGCCCGCGCCCTGGGCCAGATTCTGGAAACTCCGGTGACCTCCATGACCACGCTGGAGGCCATCGCCCGCAATGTCACCCGCAATCCCGAACGCCTGCCGCTGGCCGCCGTCATCGACGCGCGCCGGGGCGAGGTCTTCATGCAGGTTTTCGACGCCGCCTTCCAGCCGCTGAGCAAGCCGCAAGCCATCGCCGTGGACAAGGCCGCGAGCCTTCTGCCGCCCGGTCCCTGCCTGCTCACCGGCTCCGGCGCGGATGCTCTGGCGGATGAGGCGCAAGGGCGGATCAGGACGGACGCCCGGCCCCTGCCGGATGCCGCCGTCGTGGCGCTGCACGCGCCCATCGACCCGCCGCCCCATGGCAAGCCGGAGCCGCTCTATCTGCGCCCGCCGGACGCCAAGCCGCAAAAACCGCTGGCGAACATGGGCGAGTGATGAAGGCGCGCCTCGTCCAGACCGGCCCGGAGGGCGCGGGCCTGCTGGCGCGTCTGCACGGCATGTGCTTTCACCGGGAGGCGGCCTGGGACGAGGCCGCCTTCGCCAGCCTGCTCGCCACCCCCGGCATGACCGCCCTTGTGGCCGCCGTCCCCGCCGGGGAAGCGAGCGAAAGCGCCCCGGCGGGGCTGATCCTCTACCGGCTGGCGGCGGACGAAGGCGAAATCATCACTCTGGCCACCCTGCCCGCCATGCGCCGCCGGGGCCTGGGCGGCAGGCTGCTCGGCGCGGCCCTGGCGGAAATGGCCATGAGCGGCGCGCGCCGCGCCTTTCTGGAGGTGGCGGCGGGCAACGCCCCGGCCATCGCGCTTTACGAAAAACACGGCTTTTCCCGCGCCGGTCTGCGCAAGAATTACTACGCAACCCCGGCTGGCGGGCGCGAAGACGCCCTCGTCATGGCCCTGGCCTTCGGCGAAGGCTGCGGCTGTGATGTGTAACGCAGGCCCGGCTGCACCTCAGCGCGGGGCGCGTTTGGCGAGGATGCGCTGCAGGGTGCGCCGGTGCATGTTGAGACGCCGCGCGGTTTCCGAGACATTGCGGTTGCACAATTCGTAAACCCGCTGGATGTGCTCCCAGCGCACGCGGTCGGCGGACATGGGATTTTCCGGCAGGGCCGCCTTGGTGCCCGGTTCGGCGATGAGGGCGTTGAAGATGGCGTCGGCGTCGGCGGGCTTGGCCAGATAATCGATGGCGCCCAGCTTGACGGCGGTGACGGCGGTGGCGATGTTGCCGTATCCGGTGAGCACGATGGCGCGCGCGTCGCGGTTGGCCCGGTGCAGGGTTTCGATGACGTCCAGCCCGTTGCCGTCTTCCAGGCGCATGTCGACGACGGCGTAATCGGGGGGATTGGCGCGCGCCTCGTTCATGCCGGCGGCCACGGTTTCGGCGGTGCGCACCTTGAAGCCGCGCTGTTCCATGGCGCGGGCCAGGCGGTTCAGGAATGGCCGGTCGTCATCCACCAGAAGAAGCGTCTTGCCCTCCACGGGGTTGTCTTCGCTCATGGTTCTACTCCATGCCCCTCAAGCCGGGTTCCGCCCGGCGTTTTCATTGTCTTCCGCCATCTCTATATCGCGAAGCCGCGCTTTGCACAAATCATGTGCAGCTTCATTCCGCATCCCGCGCTTCCAGAACATGGCGCGGCCAGGCGACGCGCACGATGGCGCCATGATCCGGAGCGGGGCGGTTGGCCAGCCCGAGCTGCGCGCCGGAGCGCTCCAGCAGGGTCTTGGCGATGAACAGCCCAAGGCCCATGCCGGGCGAATGGCCGGCTTCGTAATCCTCCTCCGGTGCGGCGTAATAATCGCCGCGCGTGGTGACATATGGCTCGCCCAGCTTGTCCATGACCTCCTCTGAGAAGCCCTTGCCGTCGTCGGTGATGGTGACGGCGATTTCCTCCTCGTCCCATTCGGCCTCTATGGTGACCGCCGAGCGGGCGAAATCGGCGGCGTTCTCCACGATGTTGCCCAGGCCATAGAGAATGCCGGGATTGCGCCGGATGACGGGTTCGGGCAGGGGCGCGCCGGAGGTGTCCCTTTCGGGGCTGATGACCAGGCGCAAATCCAGATCGGGGCCGCGCACCGGCTCGATGATCTCCTCCAGCATGACCGTCAGCTTGACGCGCGCCAGCATGTCGTCGCTCTGCGCACCCCGGTCGGACAGGCGCGAGAGAATGTCGCGGCAGCGCGAGGCCTGCGAGACGAGCAGATCGAGATCATCGCACAGGGACGGTTTTTCGCCGGGGCGCGGAGACTTGCCGCATTCGCGCCGCAGCTCCTTGGAAACCAGAGAGATGGTGGCCAGCGGCGTGCCCAGCTCGTGGGCGGCGGCGGCGGCCAAGCCATCGAGGGCGTATAGCTGCTGCTGGCGGGCCAGGGCCAGTTCGGCGGCGCTCAGGGCATCGGCCATTTCGCGCGATTCCCCGGCGATGCGGTGCACATACATGGCGGTGAAGACGATGCCCGACACCAGCGCCCCCCACATGCCCCAGATGAACAGCGCGGGCGCGGCGAAGTGCTGCCCCGGCCACCA
>JALUFY010000222.1 GCA_027051995.1 Hyphomicrobiales bacterium | reverse complement strand
GATATTGGTCCTTGCCCGCGAACCACTTGTCCCCCTTGCGCACGAGGGTGATGCGCTCCTTGCCGTCATTCATGACGATATCGATCCGCGCCGCGTCCTTGCCCTTCCGCGCCAGCCCGGCGATCAGCGGCTCGCCCGCTCCGGCCACGTTCAGCCGCGCATGCGTGCTTGTCCAGCTCCAGACGGCGAGCCCCGTGCTGATCACGGCCAGAACCGCGAGAATGATGATGGTGCGCATCTTCACCATGTCACGCGCCCTCCCTGACATTGAGCCTGGCCCTGCGCGCCCGCGCCCGCCGCGCCAGCGCGACGATCAGGGCGATGAGCGCCACGAACAGCGCCACCCCGGCGATATTGATCACCTTCAGCCAGAAACCGAGATTTTCGATATCGCGCCGCAGCGCCCGTTGCACGTCGCGCAGCTTGCGCCGCAGCTTGAGGATCTCCGCCCGCACCGAAATGATCAGCTCGCTGTCCTTTTCGCTGATGACCACCTTGCCGTTCTTCACCCTGGCGGTGATCCCGGCCAGCCGTTTCCTGGCCTCGTCCAGCTTGCTCTTCAGTTCGCGCTCGCGCTGGCGGAAGCGCGCCTCCGCCGCCTTTTGAATGGCCACGACCTTCTCGAAGGGCCGCTCCACAAGCGTGCGCCCGCGCAGACCCGACAGGGCCGAGCCGCCGGACATCTGCTCCAGGATGTTGAGCAGGAACGTCGCGTTGCCCGCCGCCGGAATGATCATCGTCTCGGTCTGAGAGAGCCTTCGCCGCTCGGCCCAGAACCGGTCGGAAAGCGTGTCGGAATCGGCGAAGACGACGACATTGACCTTGCCGCTTTCCGGCGCGGCCGTCTTTTCGCCGCCGGACTTCGCCTTGCCGCCGCTCTTGTCTCCGCCGCTCTTGCCGCCATCCTTCGGCTTTCCGCCATCCTTTGGTTTGTCCCCGGCGAAGGCACTTTTCGCCTCGCCGGAGACGCGCGCCGCCATGACCAGCGGCTTGCCACCCGGCTTGTAGGCGGCCAGCAGCTCCAGCGGATTGGGCGATGCCATGTTGTCCGTGCTCATCAGCATGGCCTTGGGCGAGGTGCGCACCAGCGGCGAAAAGGCCGTCTTCGCCCCCTTGAGCTTCTCCAGCGCCCCGGCTGATCCAACGATCATCTTCGAGACATTGGCGAAGGCCGGATCATTGGCCGCGGCGAAGGCCCGCTTGTCCATGTCCAGCCACACCAGATAGCTGGCCGCCTGCCTGCGCCCGCCGGCGTTGAAAATTACCCGCCGTGCGAAAGTGATGTCGCCCGCCACCTTACCGGTGGAAATCCCCACGCCCCAGGCCTTGAGCAGCTTCACCAGCGGATCATCCGCCTTCAGTTCGCTCTGGCTGACCAGCTGGCGGTCAACAGCCGCCGCCTCGTTCCACGGATCGGCGTAAACCACCACCGGCTTGCCCGACAGCGCGAAGGCGTCCACCGCGCGGGCCATCTTCTCCGGCAGCTTCACCGGCGAGACGATGAGCAGAACATCCACCGTGGCCGGGATGTGATCCTTGGATGTCTCCACCGGCAGCACCTTGTAGAAATCGCGCATCTGCAGGATCACGCCCCAGTCCGGCTTCCTGCCGCCGCGCGGCGTGTATCCGCCGAACATGGGCAGCGACGTCAGCACGCCGATGACCTTCTTGCGCGGATTGTTGAGCTTGTGAACAAGCTTCGTCAGGTCATATTCCAGAAAGCTGGCCCGCCCGGCGTCGAGAAACGGAATGACGCCGGTCTGATCGGTGCTGTTTTCCCCGGCGGCGCCGAAATAGGCGCTCTGCCCGTCGCCCAGCGGAATGGCCGTCAGCCCCGCCGCGATGGCCTTGTCCTCGTCCGCCGAGAAGGGCTCCGGGTCGATGACCTCCACCCGCAGCCTGCCATGCGACAGCCCCGCATACTGGCGCAGCAGCGCCTTCACCCGCTCGCCGTATTCGGCGTAGAAGGGCGCGCGCTCCGCCAGCGCCTTGGAGAAATACAGCCGCAGGGTGATGGGCTCGTCCAGCCTGTTCAGCACGTCCCGCGTCGCCTTCGAGATGGTGAACAGCCGCTCCTGCGTGAAATCGGCCCGCCACGGCGCCAGCTGCTGCGCTGCGAAGAGATTGAACCCCACCAGCGCCACCGCCGCCAGCGCAATGGCCGCGATGGCCGAAGCTTTCGATCCTGACCGGGAAAGAATGTTCATGACGGCGTCCCTAATCGGCTTTTTTCAGATTGACGATGACGGCGTTGACGAACAGCCAGAATACGATCATCGAGACCCAGTAGAGCACATCCGCCAGCCCCAGCACGCCGCGCGACACCGCGCCGAAATGAGTCAGCGCCGACAGCGAGGCGATGGCGGCGGCCACCGCGCCGGGCAGCACCGCGCGCACCGCGTCCAGCACCACCGGCGTGCCCGCCGTCATCAGGATGAAGATGCCGAGCGCCGCCAGAATGAAGGCGATCACCTGATTGCGCGTCAGCGCCGAAAGCGCCGCCCCCATGGCCAGGAAGGTGCCCGCCATGGCCCAGGCCCCCAGATAGCTCACCGCGATCACTCCGTTGTCGGGATTGCCCAGCCAGTTCACCGTCGCCCACAGCGTGAAAGTGGAGACCAGCGCCACCCCCATGAACAGCCAGCCGGCCAGCCACTTGCCCGCCACCGCCTGGGTGATGGTCACCGGCAGCGTCATCAGCAGCTCGATGGAGCCCGAGCGCCGCTCCTCGGCCCACAGCCGCATGGAGATGGCCGGCGCCAGCACCAGGAAGAGCCACGGCATGTATTGGAAAAACGGCATGAGATCGGCCATGCCGCGCTCGTAGAAGTTGCCCAGCTGAAAGGTCAGCACCCCGGCCAGGGCGGCGAAGATCACCACGAAGACGTAGGCGATGGGGGTGGAGAAATAGGCGGCGAACTCCCGCTTGACGATGGCCCAGAACGCTCTCATGAGTTTTCCTCCACGGCGGTTTCAGCTTCCACAACCTCCACGGCGGCCTCAACGCGGGTGTAATGCCTGAAGACGGCATCCAGCGAGCCGCGCGCCGCCTCCGGGGCCCCGGCCATCAGCGCCTCAGCCGTGCCGTCGGCCACCACCCGCCCGTTGTTGATGATGATCGCCCTGTCGCACACGGCGGGCACTTCTTCGAGAATGTGCGTGGAGACGATGATCGCCGAATCGGCGGCCATTTCGCGGATCAGCTGGCGCACCTGATGCTTCTGATTGGGATCGAGCCCGTCCGTCGGCTCGTCAAGGATCAGCACGTCCGGCTCGTGCAGAATGGCCTGCGCCAGCCCCACCCGGCGCTTGTAGCCCTTGGAGAGCGTCTCGATGGTCTGGCCGAGAACGCGCCCGATGCGCGTGCGCTCCACCGTCCTGTCGATGGCCTGCCGAAGAT
>JALUFY010000221.1 GCA_027051995.1 Hyphomicrobiales bacterium | reverse complement strand
CCATTGGGGGGCGGTTATGTGTAGCGCCGTCCCTTGAGAGGCAGGCCGCAGGTTCGCTTGCAAGCACTGAACGCTGTCCGGGACAAGCAGATCAAGAATTCAAGACACGACCTTGAGTGGCTTGACCATTTGAGGTCCTCTGATTCTTGGATATCCGGACATTGGCGGGGCCGCGTGTCCGGGTGTTTTTGTTTCGCGCTTGCGCCTTCACCGGCACAGGCGCGTTTCATGCGGCCCATTGAATTTAACGGATACAGGTTCAAGCCGATATGCCGACGATCAACCAGCTCATCCGCAAGCCGAGGAAAGCCCCGGTGAAGCGCAACAAGGTGCCGGCCCTGCAGGCCTGCCCGCAGAAGCGCGGCGTGTGCACCCGTGTTTACACCACGACGCCGAAGAAGCCGAACTCGGCGCTGCGCAAGGTCGCGCGCGTGCGGCTGACCAATGGCTTCGAGGTGACCAGCTACATTCCCGGCGAGGGGCACAATCTTCAGGAGCATTCCGTGGTGCTGATCCGCGGCGGCCGCGTGAAGGATCTGCCCGGCGTGCGCTATCACGTTATCCGCGGCGTGCTTGACACCCAGGGCGTGGATGGCCGCAGGCAGCGCCGCTCCAAATACGGCGCCAAACGGCCCAAGTAACCGCAATTCGAATCTGATAGGGAAATCAACGTCATGTCCCGTCGTCACCGCGCTGAAAAACGCGTTATCAATCCCGATCCCAAGTTTGGGGACGTGGTGCTGTCGAAATTCATGAACTGCCTGATGATCGACGGCAAGAAGTCGGTCGCCGAGCGCATCGTCTATGGCGCGCTGGAGCGCATGGAGGAGAAGACCCGCCAGGACCCGCTGGCGATGTTCCATCAGGCGCTTGAGAACGTCATGCCGCAGGTGGAGGTGCGCTCCCGCCGCGTCGGCGGCGCGACCTATCAGGTTCCCGTCGAGGTGCGGCCCGACCGCCGTCAGGCGCTGGCCATCCGCTGGATGATCGCCGCCGCGCGCGGGCGCAACGAGGACACCATGGTGGGCCGCCTCTCCGGCGAGCTCATGGACGCCGCAAACAATCGCGGCGCGGCCGTCAAGAAGCGCGAGGACACGCACCGCATGGCCGAAGCCAACCGCGCCTTCTCGCACTACCGCTGGTAGTCAGTCAATCAAGGGATTCGGAGCAAGATCATGCCCCGCGAATACAAACTCGAGGATTACCGGAACTTCGGTATCATGGCGCATATCGACGCCGGCAAGACCACGGTGACCGAGCGCATCCTCTATTACACCGGCAAGAGCCACAAGATCGGCGAAGTGCATGACGGCGCCGCGACCATGGACTTCATGGAGCAGGAGCAGGAGCGCGGCATCACCATTCAGTCGGCGGCCACCTCGACGACCTGGCTGGGCAAGCGGCTGAACATCATCGACACGCCCGGCCACGTGGACTTCACCATCGAGGTGGAGCGCTCCCTGCGCGTGCTGGACGGCGCGGTCACCGTGCTGGACGCCAACGCCGGCGTGGAGCCGCAGACCGAGACCGTGTGGCGGCAGGGCGACAAGTATTCGGTGCCGCGCATCGTCTTCGCCAACAAGATGGACAAGATCGGCGCGGACTTCAACCGCTGCGTCTCCGACATCAAGACCCGTCTGGGCGCCAAGCCGGTGCCCATCCAGCTGCCCATCGGCGCCGAGGACGATTTCCGGGGCGTTATTGATCTCATCAAGATGAAGGCAATCATCTGGGACGACGAGACGCTTGGCGCCAAGTTCCACGAAGAGGATATTCCCGCCGATCTGCTGGAAGCCGCCGAAGAGGCGCGCAACGAGATGATCGAGAATGTCGTGGAGCTCGACGAGGAGGCCATGGACGCCTACCTCAACGGCGAGGAAATCTCCGAGGAGACCATCCACGCGCTGCTGCGCAAGGGCACGCTGGACAACGAGTTCTTCATCGTCATGTGCGGCTCGGCCTTCAAGAACAAGGGCGTGCAGCCGCTGCTCGACGCCGTTGTCGCTTATCTGCCCTCGCCGCTGGACGTGCCGCCGATCAAGGGCACGGACTACAAGACCGGCGAAGAGGTGGTGCGCAAGTCCTCCGACGACGAGCCGCTGGCCATGCTGGCCTTCAAGATCATGGACGATCCTTACGGCACGCTGACCTTCTCGCGCATCTATTCCGGCAAGGTGAAGAAGGGCACCACCGTGCTCAACACCACCACCGGCAAGACCGAGCGCGTTGGCCGCATGGTGCTGATGCACGCCGATGACCGCGTGGAGCTGGCGGAAGCCTACGCCGGCGACATCGTGGCGCTGGTCGGCCTGAAGAACACCCACACGGGCGACACCCTGTGCGATGTCTCCAAGCCGGTGGTTCTGGAGAAGATGGAGTTTCCCGAGCCCGTCATCGAAAAGGCCATCGAGCCGGCCTCAAAGGCCGATCAGGAGAAACTCTCCATCGCCCTGCAGAAGATGGCCAAGGAAGACCCCTCCTTCCGTGTCTATACGGACGAGGATTCCGGCCAGACCATCATTGCGGGCATGGGCGAACTGCACCTGGACATCAAGGTGGACATCCTCAAGCGTGCGCCGCACAACATCGAGGTGCAGGTGGGCGCGCCGCAGGTGGCCTATCGCGAAACCATCACGAAGAAGGCCGATGTCGATTATACCCACAAGAAGCAGACCGGCGGCTCCGGCCAGTTCGCCCGCGTCAAGCTGACGGTGGAGCCCAACGAGGCCGGCGAGGGCTACGCCTTCGAGAGCACCGTGGTGGGCGGCAACGTGCCGAAGGAATACATCCCCGCCGTGGACAAGGGCATTCAGTCCGTCATGGGGGCCGGCGTGCTGGCCGGTTATCCGGTGGTGGACGTCAAGGCGACGCTCACCGATGGCGCATACCACGAGGTGGACTCCTCGGCGGTGGCCTTCGAGATCGCCGGGCGCATGGCCATGCGCGAAGCCATGCAGAAGGCCGGGGCGCAGCTGCTCGAGCCCATCATGAAGGTGGAGGTGACGACGCCGGAGGAATATCAGGGCGGCATCATCGGCGACCTGAACTCGCGGCGCGGCCAGATCATGAGCACCGACATGCGCGGCAACGCCACGGTGATCACGGCCATGGTGCCGCTGGCCAACATGTTCGGCTATGTGGACACCCTGCGCTCGTCCTCCCAGGGACGCGCCAACTTCTCCATGGTCTTCGACCATTACGCGCCCGTTCCCCGGAACGTGGCCGAGGAAATCATCGCCAAGTCCTGACGGGCTGGCGCACACGGAATACGTCATAACGCTACGGAGACGAGACAATGGCGAAAGAAAAGTTTGAACGCACGAAGCCGCATGCGAACATTGGCACGATCGGCCATGTCGACCACGGCAAGACGACGCTGACGGCGGCGATCACCAAGGTTCTTTCGGAGCAGG
>JALUFY010000220.1 GCA_027051995.1 Hyphomicrobiales bacterium | reverse complement strand
GGCTATGACACGCAGGTGGGCGAGCGCGGCCTGAAGCTGTCGGGCGGCGAGAAACAGCGCGTGGCCATCGCCCGCACCATCCTGAAGAATCCGCCCATCCTGGTGCTGGACGAGGCCACATCGGCGCTCGACACCATGACCGAACAGCAGATTCAGGAGGCGCTGGAGAAGGTGTCTGAGAACCGCACGACGCTGGTCATCGCGCACCGCCTCTCGACCATCGCGGACGCCGATGAAATCCTCGTGCTGGAGGCCGGCCGCATCACCGAACGGGGAACCCACGAGGCTCTGCTCAAGGCCTGCGGAACCTACGCCCGCATGTGGGCCCGCCAGCAGGAAGCCGACGAAGCCCGCCGCAAGCTGATGGAGGCTGCGCGGGAGGAATGATGCGGGAACACTCTATGGAGGTTATGACATGAGCACGCGCGGCGGGCGGAAGAAAGACCGCAAGACCGCCCTTCTTCACGCGGGAAGAGAATATTGCGAACACGGCTTCGTCAATCCGCCAGTGCAGCGCGGCTCGACCGTGCTGGCCCCAGCGCTGGCGGATTACGAAAGCGGCCGGATGCCCTATACCTACGGCGTTCACGGCACGCCGACCAGCCGGGCGCTGGAGGCGGCGATCGCGCGGCTGGAGGGCGGGCATGGATGCCGGCTCGCGCCGTCGGGCCTTGCGGCCATCACGGCGGTGCTGCTGGCTTTCACGAAGGGAGGCGATCACATCCTGCTCAGCGATTCCCTCTATGGGCCCACCTCGCGCGCCGCCCTGCGCGTTCTGGGGCGCTTCGGGGTGGAGACGGAATTCTTCGATCCGCGCGCCACGGCGGATGATCTGGACGCCTTGATGCGCGAAAATACATCCCTGCTGTTTCTGGAATCGCCCGGCTCGCACACCATGGAGGTGCAGGATGTCCCCGCGCTCGCCGCGGTGGCGAAAAAACATGGTGTGGTCACGGTGATCGACAACACATGGTCGGCCGGGTGGTTCTTCGACGCCTTCGCCGCCGGGTGCGACATCTCCATTCAGGCGGCGACGAAATACCATGTCGGCCATTCCGACGTGCTGATCGGCGCGGTCACCTATACGCGGGAGATGGAGGACGCCTTCCTCGACACCTACCGCGACCTTGGCCTGTGCGCCAGCTCCGACGACGCCTGGCTGACCCTGCGCGGCATGCGCACGCTGGAGGTGCGCCTGACGCGCCATCAGGAAAACGCCCTGAAGGTGGCCGCGTGGCTGAAGGCCCGCCCGGAGGTGGAGGAGGTCCATTATCCCGCCCTGCCCGGCGCGCCGGGGCATGAGCTGTGGAAACGCGATTTCACCGGCGCTTCCGGGCTGTTCTCCTTCGCCCTGAAGCCGGTGTCCGAAAAGGCGCTGGCGGATTTCGTGGACAATCTGGAGCTGTTCGGCATTGGCGCGTCCTGGGGCGGTTACGAGAGCCTCATTCTGCGCTCGCACATAAGGGAAAACCGGCGTGTGACGAAATGGCCACATGAAGGCCCCACATTGCGTCTCCATATCGGGCTGGAAGACGCCGGTGATCTGATCGCCGATCTGGACGCCGGATTTGAACGCCTGGCCGCCGCCGGGGCCTGAAACGGAGGACTTTTCGCATGAAACGCCTGACCGCCACCGCCCTCGCCGTCTCCCTGCTCGCCCTGCCCGCGCTGGCGGCGAGCGACGGCGAGCCGGAGATGATCTTCAAGAAGCGCACGGTCTTCCGGCTGCTGTCACCGGACGCATACCTGCGGGTTTACGCCATCGACGATCCGCTCATCGAGGGGGTGGCCTGTCATTTCACCGCGCCGCAGATCGGCGGCTGGAAGGGCTGGGCGGGGCTGGCCGAGGAGCGCTCGGACGTCTCGCTGGCCTGCCGCCAGGTGGGACCGGTGAAGTTCAAGGGCAAGTTCAAGCAGGGCGGCGACATGTATCGCGAGCGCCGCTCGCTGTTCTTCAAGAAGCTGCATATCGTGCGCGGCTGCGATGAGAAGCGCAACGTGCTGGTCTATCTGACCTATACCGACAAGCTCATCGAGGGCAGCCCGAAGAACTCCACCTCCACGGTGCCCATCATGCCCTGGGGCGATGAGCCCGCGCCGAAGTGCGGCGAATTTCTGGAGAAATGATCCGTTATTCCTGCGGCTTCGTCAGGCGGAGATTGCGGTAGAGCCACACGCCGATGGCGGCGGAGACGGCGGAAAAGCCGATGATATAGGCGATGAGAACGGCCATGCCCGCGCCGGAGGCCATGCCGTTGTTGATCAGCGTCATGGGCGCGCCGAAAAGCTTTTCGGCGAAGACCGGGATGATGACGCCGCCGGCCAGCCCGGCCAGCACATGCGCCCCCCTCGTGCCGAAGGGCCTGAGCAGACGCGCCAGGGCAAGGCCGGTCAGCGCGCCGGTTCCCATGCGCAGAACGGCAAGGACAAGGATGCTCCAGAACAGATAGCCGGCCAGATGCTCCATGCGCGCCTCAGCGGTTCTTGATCATGCGCCAGACGGTGATCAGCAGGGACGCACCGGCGGTGGCGACGACCAGATTGTTGATCAGCCCGGGGCCGGAGAACCAGGGCACATGCAGAAAGCCCAGGATCATGCGCATGACGAAGGCGCCGGCGATGCCGAGCACGATGTTGGTCAGCAGGCCATGATCGGACTTTGTGAGCTTCTCGGCCAGAAAACCGGCCAGACCGCCGATGATGATGGTCATGATCAGGCCGGAGCCCTGAACGCCCATGAGTGTATTCATTGCTGTTTGCCCCTTTGCGGTTGTCCGGGAATTCAAATCCGCGCCAGACTAGCCGAAAGCCCGGCGCGCGGCAATGGCTGGCCTTGGCGCTTCAATACCGGTAAGATCGCCCGGACAGCAGGGAGGAACAGGCCAATGACAGACACACCCGGACGCGGAAAAATCTATCCCGCCATGACCGCCACCATCGGCAATACGCCGCTGGTGCGCCTGAACAAGCTGCCGCAATCGCGCGGCGCGGTGGCGGAGATCGTGGTGAAATGCGAATTCTTCAATCCGCTCAACTCGGTCAAGGACCGCATCGGCGTGAGCATGCTGGAGGCGCTGGAGCGTGAAGGGCGGATCGGCCCGGAGACGGTGCTTGTGGAGCCCACGTCGGGCAACACCGGCATCGGGCTGGCCTTCGCCTGCGCCGAGCGGGGGGTGCGGCTCATCCTCGTCATGCCGGAGAGCATGTCCATCGAGCGGCGCAAGATGTTCCGCCTGCTGGGCGCGGAGCTGGAGCTGACAGAGGCGGCGAAGGGCATGAACGGCGCCATCGCGCGGGCAAAAGAGATCGCCGCGGCCACGCCCGGGGCGCTCATGCCCCAGCAGTTCGAGAACCCGGCCAATCCGGACATTCACAGGCGCACCACGGCGGAAGAGATCTGGAACGACACCGGCGGCGAGGTGGACGCG
>JALUFY010000219.1:6109-11771 GCA_027051995.1 Hyphomicrobiales bacterium | reverse complement strand
CATATGGGGCTGGCGCGCCCTTTCGGCGGTGGCGCCGTTCGATGAGGGCAAGCCTTACGCGGAAGACAACAAGAAGGCCCTGGTGCTGATGACCGACGGCGCCAACACGGTGATCGCCGCGGGCAAATATCACAACAGCGGCCCCTCCTATCCCAAGGCGCCGGAGGCCGATACCCTGACGGCGGAAATCTGCGAAAACATCAAGAACCAGAACATCCGCCTCTACACGGTGGCCTTCGAGGTGACCGATCCGGCGACCAAGAACATGCTCGAAAGCTGCGCCACGTCTTCGGCGGATTTCTTCGACGCCACGGATGACGCCAAGCTGCTGGCGGCCTTCAAGAATATCGCCAAGTCGCTGCAGACAGTCTATCTGGCGCGCTGACATCCGGCAGAACCGCCTGAACGATACAGGCCTCTCCGCTTCATGCGGGGAGGCCTTTTTCATGCCTGCCCGCCGCGCGAATGGATAAAATCGCGGCCTTTCCGTTAACCCTTTGTCAACCATGTCCGCCCCGGCGCGCGCCATCCGCGAACTCCGGCATGGCCCTTGCAGAACCTTCGCCATCACTGCCGGGACTGTTCCGGTTTGCGTCATTTTTCCGGGCGCATTCCTCACCTCCCCGGTGCGGAGAATGAAGCGGAAAGGCGAAGCCCATGCAACGGACACACTGGCTGAAAGCATTCGCGAAGGACGCGCGCGGCAATACCGCCATCATGTTCGCCCTGGCGGCCCTGCCCATGATGATCATGGCCGGCGGGGTCATTGATCTGACCTCCTCCTACAGCATGAAGGCCAAGCTGCAAAAGGCGGTGGACGCGGCGGCCCTGGCCACGGCGGCAGCCTACGGGCTGAACGAGGATGAAAGCCGGCAGGCGGGCGTCAAGACATTCCAGAGCAACTTCGCCATGTCTTCCGGGAGCGGGCCGGTCACGCCGGCCATCACCATCAAGGACAGCGAAGTGGTGGTGACGGCAAGGGCGAAAGCCCCGGCCAGCTTTCTGAAACTGGTCAGGATCGACTCCATCGACATCGCGGCGCGCGCCGTGGTCAAGCGCAGCTATGGCACGCTCGAGGTGGCGCTGGTTCTGGACAACACCAAATCCATGGCCGGATCGAAGCTGACGACGCTGAAAAGCGCCTCCAAGGATCTTGTCTCGACGCTTTTCCGCGAAGGCAAGGCGGGCCGGATCCGGGTGTCCGTCGTTCCCTACGCCACCTATGTCAACGTGGGAACGGACAAGCGCGGAGCCTTCTGGATGGACGCGCCAGCGGACCAGGACATCCCTCACGCCGCCTCATGCCGCTACCAGTGGACGTGGAAAAGAATCAATTGCCGCCCCGCTACCTGCACGAAGTGGGAAGACGGCGTCAGCAGCACCTATTCCTGCCGGAAATGCGACTGGGTGAGGGATGAATACAAGAAGGTGTGCGGCGGCGCCTGGACACAGCACATCCGCTGGCATGGCTGCGTGAGTTCGCGCGCCTATCCGCTGAACACGGGCGATGCCTCCTATTCTTCCGTCAAGGTGCCCGGCGTGCCCAATGTCTGGTGCCAGCAGCCCATCCAGCCGCTGACGGCGGACAAGGACAGCGTGGAAACGAAGCTCGACGCCATGACGGCGGACGTCAACGGCACATACATCCCCGGCGGACTGGCTTGGGGCTGGCGGACGCTATCCAGCAAGGCGCCCTATACGGAAGGCGCGGACGACGCCACGGCGAAGGCCAAACACATCAACAAGGCGCTGGTGCTGATGACCGACGGCGACAACACCTGCGATCCGTCCTATTCGGCCAAACGCCATTATTGCGGGCCCGGCAAGGGCGCGCAGGCGGACAAACTGACGGCGGAGCTGTGCACCAACATCAAGAAGGCCGGCATTCACCTCTACACGGTGGCCTTCAACGTGTCCGATCCGGCGACGAAATCCATGCTTCAGGCATGCGCCAGCGATCCGGGCAGCTATTTCGACGCCGGCGACAACAGCGCGCTGCTGGCCGCCTTCAAGGACATCAGCCGCTCGCTGGCGCGGCTCTTCCTGGCCGAATAACCGGATTGGCGGACAACGGACAAGCACGCGCCCCGGCGGAGCAGGCAGCCTCGCCGGGGCGTGCGTCTTTTCCGGATTGTCCGGCTCTATTTCTTCTGCATGACGAGAATGATCGACGGGCCGAGCAGGACGACGAAAATCACCGGCAGGAAGAACAGGATCATCGGCACGGTGAGCTTCGGCGGCAGGGCGGCGGCCTTCTTCTCGGCTGCGGCCATGCGGTCGTCGCGGTTTTCCTGAGCCAGAACGCGCAGCGCCTGGCCCAGCGGCGTGCCGTATTTCTCCGACTGGATGAGCGCGGTGACGACCGCCTTGATTGTGGACAGGCCGGTGCGCCTGGCCAGATTGGTGAAGGCCTGGGTGCGCTCGCCGAGAAAGGCCAGTTCGGCGGTGGTCAGCGTCAGCTCCTCGGCCAGCGGCACGGATGTCGTGGCGATCTCCGCCGCCACCTTGTTCAGCGCCTGCTCGATGGACATGCCGGATTCCACGCAGATCAGCATGAGATCAAGCGCGTCCGACCAGGCGCCCTTGATGGAAAGCTGGCGCTTCTTGCTCTGGTTGGTGACCAGGATGTTGGGCAGATAATAGCCAATCCCCATGCCGGCGAATGTCAGGACAAGGCGCATGATGGGCGTCACCCTGTCGGCGAATACGGTCGAGGAATAGATGAAAACAAGAATACCCAGCGCGACGGGGGCGATGATGCGCGCGGCGAGAAAGGTGACCAGATGCTTTTCCGAACGGTAACCGGCGTTGCGCAGGAGGGTGCGCGCCTTGTCGGCGGAAAGCAGCTCCTTCAGGTTCAGGGACTCGACGATCTGGGCCGCCATGCCCTTGGGCTTTTCGCGCAACTGGCCGCGCTTGCCTTCCTCCAGCTTTGCGCGATGCTGGGCGCGCAGCTTTTCGCGCTCCACGGTGACCAGCTTGGCCTTCTTCTTGAGATCCTGCCGCGCCACGAGCGGCGCGACGACGGTGATGACAGTGAAGAACACCAGCACCGCGATGACCAGCGTAAGAAGATTTTGCAGCTCCAGAAGACTGTAGAAAAAGTCCAAGACGGTGTTCATTTTCCGCAATCTCCACTGTTAAATCTTGAAGTTGATCATCTTGCGCATGACGAGAATGCCGGTGGTCATCCACACGGCGGAGCCGCCGACCAGAATGTTTCCTATTCTGGTGTCCCACAGGGGATTGAGGTAGCCGGGATTCAGAAGCTGCATGCCGCCCATGATGATAAAGGGCAGGGCGCCGATGATGGCGGCGGAGGACTTGGCCTCCTGCGAGATCGCCTTGATCTTTGCCTTCATCTTCTTGCGGTCGCGCAGAACCCTGGAGAGATTGCTCAGCGTCTCGGAGAGATTGCCGCCGGTCTGCTTCTGAATGGAGATGACGATGGCGAGGAAGTTGACCTCCGGCAGGGGGATGCGCTCATACATGCGCTCGACGCCCTGATCCACCGGAATGCCGACCTTCTGGCCCTCGACGATCTCGATGAACTCCGGGCCGACGGGCTCGGGGATCTCGGTGGAAATCACCTTCATGGCGTCGGTTACCGGCAGGCCGGAGCGCAGGCCGCGCACCATGATGTCGATGGCGTCGGGAAAATCGTTGAGAAACCTGGTCTGCCTGCGCTTGGCCAGAAACGACAGATACCAGCGCGGCAGGCCAAGAGAGCCGACGATGAACGCGCCGCCCGCGAGCAGGCTCTTCAGCGGCTCGCCGGCCTCGCCCAGGGCGATGAAAACGCCCAGTCCGGTAATGATGCCGAAAATGAGCGAATAGGCGTAAAACTGCTTTTCATTCACCTTCAGGCCCGCGCGGCTGATGCGCACGGCCAGAGTGAGCTTTCGCTTGCGCTCCTTCTCCTCTTCCTCCAGCTGCTTTAGGCTTTCCTCGATCTGCTTGCGGCGGGCGTCCTTCTTGTTGTCGCCCAGCCGCTCCAGGAGACTGCCGGAGCCTTTCGCCTTGCCGGCGTTGCCACCCGCAACCATGCCCAGTCTCTTCTGGGAAACCGCGGGCGCGGCGAAATAGGGATAAAGCACGGCCAGGATCAGGCCGCCCACCCCGAGGCCGGCCATGATCATGATTGCGAGCTGCATCATTCCATTGTTCATTGCGCCATTTCCCTTTTATCCGATTTTCGCCGCCAGGCGGCCTCATTCCTGTTTCCGGCGGGTTATCCCGCATTGCCGGATTCGGATTCCTCGGTGCGCCTTTCGGCCTTCTCCAGAGCCGCCGCCAGCCGGGCTTCCTCGCCGTAGTAGCGGGCGCGGTCCCAGAAGGCCGGGCGGGCGATGCCGGTGGAGCGGTGCTGGCCTACGACCTTGCCGTCCTTGCCCTCGCCGGTGATCTCGTAAACGAAGAGATCCTGGGTGATGATGACCTCGCCTTCCATGCCCGTCACCTCGGTGATGTGGGTGATCTTGCGCGAGCCGTCACGCAGGCGCGAGGCCTGCACGATGACGTCGATGGAGCCGACGATCATTTCGCGGATGGTCTTCGATGGCAGCGAGAAGCCGCCCATGGTGATCATCGATTCCAGACGCGAGAGGGCCTCGCGCGGGGAGTTGGCGTGCAGCGTGCCCATGGAGCCGTCATGGCCGGTGTTCATGGCCTGGAGGAGGTCGAAGGCCTCCGGGCCGCGCACCTCGCCGACGATGATGCGTTCGGGACGCATGCGCAGACAGTTCTTGACCAGATCGCGCATGGTGATCTCGCCCTCGCCCTCCAGGTTCGGCGGGCGCGTCTCAAGGCGCACCACGTGCTCCTGCTGCAATTGCAGCTCGGCGGCGTCCTCGCAGGTGATGATGCGTTCGTCGGAATCGATATAGCCGGTCAGGCAGTTGAGCAATGTGGTCTTGCCCGAGCCGGTGCCGCCGGAGATCAGCACATTGCAGCGCACGCGGCCGATGATGGAGAGGATCTCCGCGCCCTCGGGCGTGATGGAGCCGAACTTGACCAGATCGGTGAGCTTGAGCCTGTCCTTCTTGAACTTGCGGATGGTCAGGGCGCAGCCGTCGATGGCCAGCGGCGGGGCGATGACGTTGACGCGCGAGCCGTCGGCGAGACGGGCGTCGCAGATGGGGCTGGCCTCGTCCACGCGGCGGCCCACCTGGGAGACGATGCGCTGGCAGATGTTGAGCAGCTGGGCGTTGTCGCGGAAGCGGATGCCGGCGTCCATCATCTTGCCGTCCACTTCGATGAAGCACTTGTCGGCGCCGTTGACCATGATGTCGGCGATGTCGTCGCGCGCCAGCAGCGGCTCCAGCGGGCCATAGCCCAGAACGTCGTTGCAGATGTCCTCGAGCAGCTCTTCCTGCTCGGCGATGGACATGGCGACATCCTTGATGGCGATGATCTCGTTGACGATGTCGCGGATCTCGTCACGCGCGCTCTCGGCGTCCAGCTGGGTGAGCTGGGTCAGGTCGATGGCGTCGATCAGCGCGTTGAAGATTTCCGACTTGATGTTGTAGTAGTCGTCGGAACGCTGCTGAACGGCGGCGGGCGCGGCCTTTTCCGGCGCGGCGGGGGCGGCGGAAGCAGCAGCACCTCCGAAACCGGGCATGGGCGCGGCCTCGGGCGCGGCTGGAGCCGGCGCGCCCGAGGC
>JALUFY010000219.1:0-6099 GCA_027051995.1 Hyphomicrobiales bacterium | reverse complement strand
GTTTCGGCGCGGCAGGCACGGCCTGCTCGGCAGGCGCAACCGCAGGGGCCGCGCCGAAACCGGGCGCGGGCGCGGCTGCGGGAGCTGGCGGCACAGGCGGCATGCCGGGCGCGGGCGGCATGCCCGGCGCGGGTTGCGCCGTGGCTCCCGGCGCGGCCGGAGCCGCCGGCTGGGCCGGGAAACCCGGCGCCGGCGCGGAAGTGTCTCCACGTTTTCCAAACATGTCCGCTTACCTCTCCTTGCCTGTCCTCAACTTTTCCATCAGCCCTTTTTCGACAGCTTGCCGAGCAGCGAACCGACCAGCGAGCCGCTCTTCTTCTTTTCCGCTGGAATTTCCACGCCGCTGATGCGCCGCGCCAGATCCCCGATCGCTTCGGCGGCCTTTGATTTGGGCGCGACCTCCGGAATCATCTGGCCGTTGGTCACCGCCTGGCCGAAGGTCTGGGCGTCGAAGGGAATGATGGTGGTGATCTCCAGCCCCACGGAGCGGGCGAACTCGGCGGGCGGGATTTCCGGGCGCTTGCCCATTTCCATCTGATTGAGCACCAGAAGCGGCGGCTCGTCGTTGGGGCGCATGCCCTTCATGTTGTCCACCAGCGACTTGGTGTTGCGCAGGCTGGCCAGCTCCGGCGTGGCGACGATGACCATGGTGTCGGTCTGCCGCACGGCGGCTCTCATCCAGCCGGCCCATGTTGTCGGCATGTCCACCACCGTCACGGGATTGGAGGCGCGCAGCAGATCGAGAATGATCTCCAGCGTCTCCTCCTGGATATCGACGACCCTGTCCACGGAGCCCGGCGAGGCCAGCAGCAGCAGGCGCTCGGAGCACTTGGTCAGGAGGCGGTCCATGAGAACGCCGTCGAGACGGTCCTTCGAGGAAAGAGCCTCGAGAATGCCCTGGGCGGGATCGACGTTGAAATCCAGCCCCGCCGTGCCAAAGGCCAGATCAAGATCGGCGATGACCGTGCCGGTCGCATAACGGCCGGCCAGCAGCCAGGCGACATTGTGGGCGATGACGGAAGCGCCGACGCCGCCCTTGGCGCCCATGAAGGTGAGCACGCGGCCCATGGCCGTGGCTTCGGAAGACTGAAAGAGGCTGCTGAAGGAGGCCAGAATCTGCTGCGCGTCCAAGGGCATGACCAGATAGTCGGCGATGCCCTGCGAAATCAGCAGACGATACAGCGTGATGTCATTGAGGTGGCCGATGACGATCACCTTCGTATCCGGCGAACAGACCTGCGCCAGAGCGCCCAGATCGGCGAGAAGCCCGTCACGCTGCTTCACGGATTCCACGACCAGAAGATGGGGCGTGGGCGTCTGCGCGTAATACTGCACGGCGGCGGGAATGCCGCCGGAATAGATTTCCACGCTGGCGCGGCTCATGCGGCGGTCGGCGGCCACCGCCTGCATGACGGGGGCGGTCTGCGGGGCCTCGCAGAAGATGTGCACATTGATGCGCGGCAGCGGCGCCAGAGCGTTTTCCTGGACGGCCGGAGACGGAATGGCTTGCGAAGTGTTCATGGTTTTCTTGTTCCCTGTTATCCTCAGCCGCCCGACTTGGTGTCGGAAACCTTGGCCTCGGACTGGCTGGATTTCGCCGAATTGTAGTCTTCACGCTTTCTGTATTTGACGACAGCGTTGACGCGATTGTCGGCATCCGGCGGCGTCATGACGCGCGGACGTTCGAAATCCTCCGGATTGTCCACCATGGCGGCGATGTTGTTCTGCTGGGCGCAGCCGAAATTGGCATGCATGCGGTTCCTGGCCGTTTCCGTCACCGGCTTGGACCAGTCACCGCATTCTTTCGTGACGGCGAACTTGCGCCGGTAGCTGACAACCAGCGGCCCGCCGCCCGCATGGGTGACATGGCGGATGCGGTCCGGCTCGATGCCGGCGTCCGTCAGCAGGCGCGTCACCTTCGCGGCGGTCACCTCGGCGGTGACCGATCCGGCGGGACGGCTGACGACGACGGGGCTGGGGTGCGAGACCGCCTGGATGGCGAGCCGGCGCACGGCATCCTCTTCCTGTGCCGTCAGATGCCCGGCGCGGGCCGGCAGCTTGAGCTTCACCGCGCCCTTGACCACATCGATGGGATAGACGTCCGACGGCATCTCGGGGGTGAACCCCTGCATGCGGTCGTCATAGAACTTGCTGGTGCAACCGCTCAGGGCCAACGCCGCCAGCAGCGCCAATGCGCCATGTGTCTTGAACTTGCTCATGCCTCTTTACTCCTTAACGCCTGGCGTTGGCGTTCTATTCGACGATGAAACCGACGTTGCCGTGATAGACCAGACCGGACCCCTTGGGGCCGGAGGGCGCGCCATAGGTGCGGTGCAGCCGGCCGAGGAAAATGGTCTGCTGATCGGACGCGATATTCAGCTTGTCCAGCGGCGTGCGCAGTTTCTTCTCGTTGACCGGATTGACGATATAGGGGGTGACCATGATGACCAGTTCGGTCTGGGCGCTCTGGAAATCCCGCGAGCGGAAGAGCGCGCCCAGAACCGGCAGGTTTTTCAGCGCCGGTATGCCGTCAATGTTCTGCTTCGTGATGTCCTTGATCAGCCCGCCGATGGCCAGGGTGCCGCCCGACGGCATCTCGACTGTCGTCTCGGCCCTGCGCTTTTCGAAGCCCGGCACGGTGTTGCCGCCGGCCACGACGAGCGAATACTTGCTGGAGATCTCGCTGACTTCCGTATTGATCTTGAGCGAGATGCGGCCCTCGGTGAGCACCAGGGGCGTGAAGCCCAGGGCGACGCCGAATTCCTTCATCTCATAAGAGCAGGTGATGCCGTTGTCGCTGTTGGTGCAGCCGGACACCACGGGGATTTCGCCGCCGGCGAGAAACTTGGCCGGTTCGCCGGAGATGGCGGTCAGCGTCGGCTCGGCCAGCATGCGCATCAGGCCGTCACGCTCCATGGCCTGCATGATGCCCTGCGCGGTGACGTTCTTGCCGGAATAGTTCAGGTTGAAGGCGCCTGTGCCGAGCTGATTGCCCAAGGAGAAGGGGAACGCCATCGTCATGCCGCCGGTCAGAGCGGAAGTGCCGATCTTGCTCAGCGCCATCTGTGTGTTGATGCCCAGCTGCTTGGCGACGGAGCGCTGCACCTCGGCGATGCGCACCTTGATCATCACCTGATCCTTGCCGGCGATGGTCATGGCGTTGATGACCTTGCCGCCGCGCTGGGCGTCGGTAACCGTACCGCCGCCCGAACTCATGCTGACCTTCTTGTCAATGACAAAGCGCGAGGCGAGCTTCATGGCCGTATCGGCCTCCGCTGCGGTCTTGGCCATGCCCGTGAGCAGGATCTGATCCTCGACCATTTCCACCTTGATGCGCGAGTTGGGCAGCACCCGGTTGATGAGTTTCTGCAGGGCGGCGGGATCCTTGGAGACCTCCACATCCAGCGTCAGGATCGGATTGCCGCGCGAATCGAGGAAATAGATGTTGGTCTGTCCCATCTTCTTGGCGAAGAGATAGACCATGCGCTTGGAGCGGATCACCGCGTCGGCGATCTTGGGATCGCCTATGAGGATGTCCGAGGCGCCGCGCGGCAGGCGCACGACCACCGACTTGTTCAGGCCGACGCGCAGGAAGCGCTTCATCTCACCGGCCTGCGCGGTGCCCGGCCCGAAGGGAGAGGCCGGAGAAAGAGCCGCCAAGGCGCCCAGGCCGATGAACATGGCGGCCAGGGAGACGCGCAGGGCGCGGCGGGTGTTATGCTTGGTAAGGATCGTCATTGTTTCAGCCCACCTTGAATTCCTGGATTAATTGCTGACCTGAGTGCGCGGGATGCCGTAGCGCAGGACGTGCACTTCACCGCCGTTCCTCTTGGCGAATTTCGGAGACAGCCGGGGGCCGTCATCGCCGAGCTTGCTGTCGCCGGCGTCCGCCAGGGCGCGCAGCGCCAGGGTCAGCTGGCCCATCGTCTCGGCACGCGCCAGAACCTCGGCCTGCTGGGGCTCCAGCTCCAGGGTTGCCGTCTTGATGGAGCTGTCAGCCACCTTCTTGCCATTGTCGCCAATCTTGTAGCTCTGATCGATGGCCAGGACGCGCACGTTGCTGAGCACGGTGTCCGTCAGGGTGCGGCCGCGGCTCTTGCGCGTCAGCAGCACATCCACCCTGTCGTTGGGCATGATGAAGCCGCCCGCACCGGTCTCCACCGACACCCGCACGGAGATGGCGCGCATGCCCTTGGGAAGGAGAGCGGAGAGGAAGCCGCCTTGTTTCACACCGAAAACCTTGTCCTCGTAGAAGGGCTCTCCAGTGAACATGGGCGTGCGGGCGCGGGCGTTGGCGTATTTGCTCATGGCGTCGGGCCGGGAGAACCTGGTGATCATCTTCGGCGTCACCATCTCCTTGGGCCAGTCCATCCATTGCAGGTCGCCGTCCGTGAGGCGTTCGCCCATCTTGACGTCATTAGCCAGCGCGAGAATCTTCACGCGCTCGAGTTTCTCCGTCTGGATAACGGGCGCTTTCTGCGCGGTCTTCGGCCGGGGCGGGGCGCTCATGAAGCTTTTGACCATCATGGCCGCGCCAATGGAGAAGACGAGGGCCAGAAAGAGAACGATAATACGCGACTTGTTCATCGGAGACTTGTCCTGACAGGCCGGAACACGCCAGAGTGGCGCATGCCGGAATGGGTGTTACGGGTTGTCTTTCGATGCTCAATGTGGCGCAAAATCCTCAAGGTATGGTTAACGGGGTCTGGATATTTCCCGCCGCATTCACATTTGCTCAACCATGATCATCAGAAGGCGCGAAACAATCGTGCGGCATGAAAAAACCCCCGGCGCGCCGCCGGGGTTTTCCATTACCTCAAAGTCCGCCGGAATCCGTCATCCGGCGATGACAGAGCTCCACCAGGTCACCGGATTGGGCATGGTCAGCAGAGCGCCCGCGGCGATGGCCAGGCCGTAGGGAAGCTCCATTTTCCGCGACAGCAGTTTCGTCTTCAGCGCGCCTTCCCTGCCCCAGACGCCGATCTCGGTGCTCATGGCCTTCCAGATCAGATGCAGCACGGATTGCACGCCGCCGGCCAGGGCCGTCAGCATGATGAAGGTGAGAAGCGGATCGCCCCAGCCGAACCAGACCCCCGCGGCGGCCAGCATCTTGCCGTCGCCGCCGCCAATGAAACCGAAGGAAAACAGCGCGATCCCAAGCGCCAGGGCAACCGCGAAGGACAGCAGATGCCACGGAATCATCTCCAGCGGCATGCCGAGGATGAGCGCCACGGGGAAGAAGGCGGCGAAGATCAGACCGTTCAGCCAGTTGGGAATGCGCAGGTTGCGGATATCGCCAATTGCGGCATAGATCAGCAGAACGGGGAAGATGATCAGAATGACGGCCTTGGTCATGGGGCGCTCCTCAGGAATTTTCAAGACGCCCGTGCGCGGGCGCGGTATCCGGCAATGACCATACCCGGCGGACGTAAAACCGGGGTTAATGCGCTATGGCGGAATTTCATATGATTCGCGCCGGATCACTTTCGGTGCGCGAAAGAGTTGCCAAAGGCGCGGACTTTGCCTATAAGCCCCGGGTTCAATGACCTCCCGCCCGGCCGGTAAAGGGCTGCCGTGGCGGGGTGGACGAGCTTCAATCGCACGGGCCGCCGCATCTTTTGGCCGGCCCCATACAGGAGAAAGCCAAATGCCCAAGATGAAGAACAAGGCCGCGGCGAAAAAGCGGTTCCGGTTCACGGCTTCCGGCAAGGTGCGCGGCACCCAGTCCGGCAAGCAGCACGGCATGATCAAGCGCACCAACAAGCAGATCAGGAATCAGCGCGGAACGGCCATTCTGGCTGATTGTGACGCGAAAATCGTCAAGAAGCATCTGCCCTGCCGCTGAGGCGGCGCACGGATGGCCGTCATTACACCGGAATTTCAAGAGAGTTGAAGAGACAGAGGAGAACCGCTCATGTCCCGCGCAGCAAAGGGTGGGCCCCGCGCCCGCGCCCGTCACAAGAAAGTCATCAGGAAGGCCAGGGGCTATTATGGCGCGCGCAACAGCGTTTACCGCGTCGCCGTGCAGGCCGTCGAGAAGGCCGGCCAGTATGCCTACCGCGACCGCAGGCGGCGCAAGCGCGCCTTCCGCGCCCTGTG
>JALUFY010000218.1 GCA_027051995.1 Hyphomicrobiales bacterium | reverse complement strand
ACCATGGCCAGCCCCGCCGCCCAGGTGGCATACATGGAATTAACCATGATGTAGCGGTAGAGCTTGAACTCCATGACCTTCAGCGTCTCGGCCGTCTCGCCCGTATTGCCCGCCATGGCGTGATAGACGAAAAGCCTGGGCAGATAGAATATCCCCGCCATCCAGGAAATCACGGCCATGACGTGAAAGGCCTTGATCCACTGATACCAGCCGCCGAGAAAATCAGTCAGCACCATCGAATTCCCGCAAACAGGCCACCATCTCCTCGACGTTTTCAATCGGCGTTTCCGGCTTGAAGCCGTGCCCGAGATTGAAAATGTGCTTCTCGCGCGGCAGCGCCTCCACCAGCCTTTTCACGCCATCGCGCAAAAAGGATCCGCCGGCCATGACGGCGGCCGGATCAAGATTGCCCTGAACGGCGGCGAACTCCGTAAGCCTGGCCATCTCCGCCACCGGCAGCGGCCATTCGCAGCCCGCGGCGGCCACACCCGTCTCGCGGATGAATTCCTCCTGCGCCGCGCCCAGCCCGCGCGCGAAGCCGATCACCGGAACATCCGCGCCGCGCGCCCGCAGCCCGGCGATGATCCTCCTGACCGGCTCGATGACATATTTTTCCCGCAGCCCGTCGCCCAGATCGCCCGCCCAGGTGTCGAAAATCTGCACGCATTCGGCCCCGGCCTTCACCTGCCTGGCCAGATATTCGCAGGAAACCTCGATGATCATGTCCATCAGCGCATCGAACCAGGCCTCGCCGCGCGCCGCCGCGATGCGCGTGCGCAGCCGCTCCGGCGATCCGCCACCCTCCACCATGTAGGTGGCCACCGTCCACGGCGCGCCGCAAAAACCGATCAGCGCCACATGCGCGGGCAGCCCCTCGATGATACGAGACACCGTCTCGTAGATGGGCGACAGCTTGTCCGCCGCCCCTTCCAGCTTCAGCCCCTTGACATCCTCCATGCTCCGCACCGGCTCCAGCACCGGCCCTTCCCCGGCGCTGAAGGAAAGCTTCGCCCCCAGCGCCTGCGGCGCCAGCAGAATGTCGGCGAACAGAATGGCCGCGTCCAGATCGAAGCGGCGCAGCGGCTGAAAGGTCACTTCGGCGGAAAGCGCCGGATTGTAACACAGATCGAGAAAGCTCCCCGCCTCCTCCCTGGTCTTGCGGTATTCCGGCAGATAGCGCCCCGCCTGTCTCATGAACCATGCCGGTCTGCGCCAGGGAGCCTTGCCATTGAGCACATCGAGAAGAGCTTTCCCCGTGCCTGTTCCATGATCAAACATCTTTTTACCAATCATTAAGAATCTTGAATCTGTTGTTGCTGGGGGTGTGGACAGCGTGGATTATTCCCTCTCCACAGGTTGTCCCTTTTTCCACCATTGCCGGGGCGAATCCAAGCGCTTTTGTCTCCGCCGCCGCAAGATGACAAAAAATTGAGGAATCTCCGGCCCCTGCGCCGCGCCGTTCAGATATGCGGGAAAACTTTCTCACATGCTTTCATGGAAAATTCCACACTCCTTGAACAGGCCGGAAAACGCCCATCCGCTTTTCCACACGGGATGACCATGTGAATGATCCATGCATGCGTGGCAAAATCCTTTACAAGAGGTTAAGGTTTTCCATCTTTTCCACATTTCATCCCCCAACGGTCAAAAAGCGGTTCGCATGACTCACACAGCCTCGCGCTTCTATCATATCCATCTGGTCTCCGACGCCACCGGCGAAACCCTGACCCGCGTCGCCCAGGCGGTCACGGCTTCCTTTTCGTCCCATCAGCCAAGGGAGCACACCCACACCATGATCCGCAATCCGGCGCGCATGGACGAGGTTCTGGCTGAAATAGACAAGGCTCCCGGCATCGTCCTCTACACCCTGGCCGACAGCGGACTCAAATCCCGCCTTGAGGAAAAATGCCGCGATCTCGGCCTGCCTTGCGTCTCCATTCTCGATCCGGTCATCGCCGCCCTGACGGGCTATCTGAACACCGAGCAGAGCCCTCGCGTCGGCGGCCAGCACGCGCTGAACGAAAACTACTTCTCGCGCATCAAGGCGCTGGATTTCACCATGATGCATGATGATGGCCAGCACCCGGAAACCCTGCACAAGGCGGATATCGTCATCATCGGCATCTCGCGCACCTCCAAGACGCCCACCTCCATCTATCTGGCCAATCGCGGCTTGCGCACCGCCAATGTGCCCTATGTGCCCGGCCGGCCATTGCCCGAAGAGCTCTTCAAACTGAAAAAGCCTCTTGTCGTTGGTCTCGTGGCCAACGCCTCGGTCATTTCGGAAATCCGCCGCAAGCGGCTGGATATCCTCAACGACAGCGCCAACGGCGATTACGTGGACCGCCGCCAGATCGCCCGCGAAATCACCGAACTGAAAAACCTTTGCGCCCGCAACGGCTGGCCTGTTATCGATGTCTCGCGCCGCTCCATCGAGGAGACGGCGGCCCTTATCCTCAACTTCTATCAACGGAAAGAGCAGACCGCATGACGGATTTCATTCTCGGATCGGGCAGCGCCGGGCGGCGCATGATCCTGCAAAACGCCGGGCTGGATTTCGATGTCATCCGCCCGCGGGTGGATGAAGACGCCGTCAAGGAAGCCTTCTTCCGCGATGAAAACGCCATGCCCGCCGGTCTTGCCGCCATGCTGGCCCGGGTCAAGGCCGAAGAGGTTTCCGCGCGCACCGGTCTGCCTGTTCTGGGCGCGGATCAGATCCTTATCTGTGATGGGAAGATATTCTCAAAACCGGCCAGCATGGAGGAGGCGCGGCAAAATCTGCTCACCCTGCGCGGCAAAACCCACAGACTGATTTCCGCTCTTGCCGTGGCGCGAAACGGCGAAACCCTGTGGAGCCATGTGGACAGCGCGGACATGACCATGCGCGATTTCTCCAACGATTTCCTGGGCCGCTATCTGGCGCGGATTGGCGAAAGGGCGCTTTCTTCCGTCGGTTGTTATCAGATCGAGGGACAGGGCATCCAGCTGTTCGAGAGCATCGATGGAGATTATTTCACCATCATCGGTCTGCCCATTCTGCCCTTCCTGGGCTGGCTGAGAGGCGCCGGGATCATCCTGTCCTGATCCATTACGGAGGAGTCACGATGCCGGAGTTCATGCGCGCCTGCGTCATAGGCTGGCCCATCCGCCATTCCCGCTCGCCGCTCATTCACCACTTCTGGCTGAAGGAATACGGGCTTGAGGGCGATTACGAAAAAATTCCGGTCAGACCGGAGGAGCTGGAGGATTTCCTCGCCAGTCTCGCCGCCAATGGCCTGCGCGGCTGCAACGTCACCATTCCGCACAAGGAACGGGCTTACGAAATCGTTGCGCGGGCGAATCCATCCGGCGTCGATCCCATGGGCCGCCGCCTGAAGGCCGTCAACACCATCTGGCTGGACAAGGCAGGCCGCCTGTGCGCGGACAACACCGATGTGCATG
>JALUFY010000217.1 GCA_027051995.1 Hyphomicrobiales bacterium | reverse complement strand
GAACGCGGCGGCGGGGGAAGCTCCGCCGCCGCGTTCTGCTTCGGCATGGGAGCGGGCGCATCAATGCCGGGAATGGGCGGAATGGGGCGGATCGTCTCCATGGCTTGCGGCCCGGGGAGCGCAAATGGGTTCGCGCGGCGCGGCGCGGCGGCGGACGCGGGGGATTGCGTGCCGCGCAGCAGGGGATCGCCTTGCGCCTGCCGCGCCGCCGTGGCGGGCCGGGTGATGTTGATGCGCGCGGGCATTTCCTGCGCCAGCGCGGAGGCGGCCGGGCCCATCAGGGCCAGCAGCGCGGCCAGTGAAGAATAAAGGAGTTTGCTGTGGGTCATGGACATCCGGCTGGCGAATTATTGGCGGCGGGCCGGGCGGGCCCTTGCCCCGATGCCGCCATTGTTGCCGGGTTATGGTTAACAGCGGGTTATGAGGCTGTGCCGTTCTTCATCCGGGAGGGTGATTCAAGGGCTTTCCTTGACGGCGCATGTGGGATAGGCACTCCATGAGTGCGGAAACGGGAATGGGCAAGATCATGGATGAGCGGGAACAATACGTGCGGTCGGCCATGAGGGCGCTGGAGAAGGAGCGCGCCGGGCTGAAGGATCTGCAAGAGGCGCTGAGCGGGCCGCTTGGCGCGGCCTTTGGCGATGTGGTCAAGCTCATCCTCGAGTTGCAAGGGCGGGTCATCATGACCGGCATGGGCAAGAGCGGCCATATCGCGCGCAAGATCTCGACGGGCACGCCGGCCTATTTCGTGCATCCGGCGGAAGCCAGCCATGGCGACCTGGGCATGGTGACGCGCGAGGACGTGGTCATCATGATCTCCAATTCCGGCGAGACGCCGGAGCTGGCGGAGATGATCAAATACACGCGCAAATACCGCATTCCGCTGGTGGGCATGACGGCGCGGGCGGAAAGCTCGCTGGCGCGGGCGGCGGGGCGCGTGCTGCTTCTGCCGGCCTCGCCGGAGGCCTGTATCAACGGCCTTGCGCCAACCACCTCCACCACCATGCAACTGGCTTTGGGGGATGCGCTGGCGGTGGCGCTGCTGGAGGCGCGCAAGTTCACCGCCAAACAGTTCGGCGACTATCATCCCGGCGGCAAGCTGGGGGCGCTGCTGAAATGCGTGGGCGAGATCATGCATGGCGAAAGCGAATTGCCGCTGGCCCATGAAGACGAGATCATGAGCGATGTTCTTCTGACCATGACGGGGCGGCATTTCGGCTGCGTGGGGGTTGTCGATGAGGCGGGCCGCCTCGAGGGGATCATCACCGACGGCGACTTGCGCCGGGCGATGGAGGAGACTCCCGATCTGCTGAAGCTGCGGGCGCGCGACGTGATGACGAAAAACCCCAAGACCATGCCGCCGGACGAGCTGACGTCCGCCGCGCTGGGCTTCATGAACAAGAAGAAGATCACCGTCATTTTCATTGTCGAGGACGGCAAGCCCGCCGGTCTTGTGCATATCCACGACCTGCTGCGGCTGGAGAAGCCGGAGAATTGACGAAACCGCTTGCGTCTTGACGGCGCGGGCGGACGCGGGCTATTGAACAATGCATGAACATCTTGCCGGACAAGGAGGCCCGCGCCGGGCTGGCGGGGCAGACGCTGCGCGGCGTGCAAAGGCTTTTGCGGGCCGCCGGATATGTCTCCGTCAGTGAAGCGCCGCTGAGCAGCGGGCGGCGCGCCGATGTGCTGGCCGTGGGGCCGGGCCGGGGCGAGATCGTCATTGTCGAGATCAAGTCCTCGCGGGCGGATTTTCTCTCCGACCGCAAGTGGCGCGAATACCGGCCCTGGTGCGACCGGTTCTATTTCGCCATTCCGCCGGGGCTGGACGCGGCGCTCATGCCGGCGGACGAGGGGTTGATCGTGGCCGATAACTGGGGCGGAGAGATCATGCGCGCGGCCAGGGAGCGGCCTCTGGCGGCGGCGCGGCGCAAGGCGGTGACCCTGCTGTTCGCGCGGCTGGCGGCGCAACGGCTGCATGACATCATCGATCCGCGCGCCGGGCGCGGGCCGATCTGATTGCGCGGCGGCGCGAAAGTTTCTATACCTTGTCGCACACCGGCGCGGGGCGGCGTGGCTTCGCGCGGCAATTCAAGAGGGCATCCATGAACCGGATAGAAAAGGCCTGCCAGGACAAGGGCATGCGCATGACGGGGCAAAGGCGCACCATCGCCGAGGTGATATCCGCGGCCACGGATCATCCGGACGTGGAAGAGCTGCACCGGCGCGCCGCCGCCATCGATCCGCACATTTCCATCGCCACCGTTTACCGCACGGTGAAACTGTTCGAGGACGCCGGCATCCTGGAGCGGCATGATTTCGGCGATGGGCGGGCGCGTTACGAACCGGCGGGCGATACCCACCATGACCACCTGATCGATCTCAATTCCGGCGAGGTCATCGAATTTTCCTCTCCCGAAATCGAGGCGCTTCAGGAGAAAATCGCCCGCGAGCTGGGCTACAAGCTGGTGGATCACCGGCTGGAGCTCTACGCCGTCAAGACCGGCAAGGGCGAATAGCCGGTGTTGCGCGCGCTCGCACACATGGGCCGTCTGGCGCGCGCCGGGCGGGTGATCGCCCGTCACGAGGGCGTCGTCTCCCCCGAAACGCTGGCGGAGGCTCCCCTGCCCGTCCGCGCGGCGCTGAAGATCGCAGGCATCGGCCCCAGGCCAAGGAGCGGCGGCGATGGCCTGAGCGCCATATCGGCGGCGCTGGCCGAGCTGGGGCCGAGCTGGATCAAGCTGGGGCAGTTTCTGGCCACCCGCCCGGATATCGTCGGGCTGGAGCGCGCCATGCAGCTCACCGAATTGCAGGATTCCCTGCCGCCGTTCTCCATGGACGAGGCGCGGGCCGAGATCGAGGCCGGGCTGGGCGCGCCCGCCGAAGCGCTTTTCGCCGAATTCGGCGCGCCGGTGGCGGCGGCCTCCATCGCCCAGGTGCACAGGGCGGTGACGAAGGACGGCCGGCCCGTGGCGGTGAAGATCCTGCGCCCCGGCGTGGAGGGGCGCTTCGAGAACGATCTTGGAAGCTTCTATTTCGCCGCCCGCTGGATGGAGCGCCTGCACGCCCCCTCGCGGCGGCTGAAGCCTGTGGAGGTGGTGGATACCCTGGCCCATTCCGTGCGTCTGGAGATGGACTTGCGCATGGAGGCCGCCGCCATGTCGGAAATGGCGGAAAACACCAGGGACGATCCGGGCTTCCGCATTCCGGCGGTGGACTGGCGGCGCACATCGAAGCGCGTCCTGACCACCGAATGGATCGACGGCATTCCGCTGTCGGACATTGCGGCCCTGCGCGCGACCGGGCATGATCTGAACCGGCTGGGCGATACGCTCATCCAGTCCTTCCTGCGCCAGACGCTGCGCGACGGTTTCTTTCACGCCGACCTGCATCAGGGCAATCTCTTCGTGGACGCCAGCGGCGATCTGGTGGCGGTGGACTTCGGCATCACCGGGCGTCTTTCGCCCTTCGAGC
>JALUFY010000216.1 GCA_027051995.1 Hyphomicrobiales bacterium | reverse complement strand
GGCCCCGCCCGTCCATGGAGATTTTGATGTCCGCCGCATCAAGCGCACCAGTGAAGCCTTGCGAGGTGAACTGGCTGCCCTGATCGGTGTTGAAGATGTCCGGCTTGCCATAATGGGTCAGGGCATCTTTCAGGGCCTTGATGCAGAAGTCTGCATCCATGGTGTTCGACAATCGCCATGAGAGCACATGGCGGCTCGCCCAGTCCATGATGGCCACCAGATACAGGAAGCCGCGCTGCACCGGGATATAGAGCCTGCCCCCGCGAAGGCGGGGGTGATGTCCGCGCACCAGACCTGATTGGGGCGGGTGATCGCCAAACCCTTGAGCAGATATGGATATATCCGGTGTTCCGGGTGCGGCTGGCTGGTCCCCGGCGCCTGATAGATGGCTTGCAAGCCCATCAAACGCATCAGCCGCCGGACCCGGTGACGGCCAACGCGCAGCCCATCACGCCGCAACTGGCGGGCCATCTGGCGCGAGCCATGGAATGGATATTTGAGGAACAGCTTGTCGATGCGCTCCATGAGGGCAAGGTTCGCTTCGCTCTCTCCTTTCGGCTCATAATAGAATGAAGACCGGCTGATCGAGACAAGACGGCATTGACGGCTCAAGCTCAGATCGGGATGGCCGCGCCGGATCATCCCCTTGCGCTCCTCCCGGCTCATCGCTTGAGCCCTCTGGCCAAAAAATCCCGTTCCACCGTCAACTGGCCGATACCCGCCTGCGCGGGCACATGCCTTGGCGTGAAGATCGTGTATCTCTGCTTCCCGGTCGATCTGACGGCGTTCCGCGCCGTTCGAGAACACCTCGCCAAGACCGTCAACAGCCTGACGTTTCCATGTGCTCACCTGGTTGGGGTGCACCTTGTGCCGGGCCGCGATCTCCTGGATCGTCCGGTCACCCCGAAGCGCCTCCAGCGCCACACGGGCCTTGAAATCAGCCATAAACCGGCGACGTTTGCTCATATCCGTATTCCTCCATTTGCTGGCGGAATACACATTAACCCTCTGTCCGATTTCCTGGGGCCGCCTCATTGTAACCCGCCGCCGCCGGTGCGGCCAACATACTTCTTTGAAAAAGATGCACAAAAGTTGACTTGAATCAACAAACCGTAACGCTCGATCCTGTAATATAACTCCAGAATGCGAAGGGGGCGCTTTGCGCCGTTTTGGGCGCTGCTTCGCAAGGGAGCGGAAGATGTCACGTCTTTATTTCACTGCTGATCAGCATCAGGACGACGGAACCGGTACGACAATTGGATCGGGCATGGAGTTGTGGACCTTTGACGGTACCACATTGCAACTGGTCAAGGATATCAATCCGGGCCTGGGCTGGTCCAATCCCACTGAACTGACGCCCTTTGGCGATGATCTGCTTTTCTCCGCGGATGATGGCGTGCATGGGCGCGAGCTGTGGATCACCGATGGCACGAGCGCCGGCACCACGATGCTCATGGATATCTATTCAGGCCCGTATGATGCCGATCCCCGCGCCATCACATCCTTTGGCGGCGAGGCGCTGTTTTTCGCCAATGACGGAGCCAATGGCAGCGAACTGTGGATGACAGACGGCACGGCGGCCGGCACGAGCATGCTCAAGAACATCAATGTTCATGCCGGAGAGAGTTCCTACTGGGGCGGGAGCATCGTGCCCATCGGCTCCGAGGCCTTCTTCACGGCCAATGATGGCTCCGGCGCGTCCGATCATGGCGACGAGCTGTGGAAGACGGACGGCACGGCGGCCGGCACCGTGATGGTCAAGGACATCAATCCCGGTTCCGGTGGCAGCGGCATTCACGAGAAACTGGCGGCCGGAAACAAGCTCTATTTCGCCGCTGACGACGGGACACACGGCCACGAGCTCTGGGTGAGCGACGGCACGGCGGCCGGCACCTTCATGCTCAAGGACATCAATCCATCCACCACCGGCTTCACCCCCATGCCGGGGCTCTTTGGCGCCTTCGGCTCCAGCATGATGTTCTACGCTGATGACGGAACCCATGGCAATGAGCTGTGGATAACGGACGGCACCACCGCCGGCACGCACATGGTCAAGGACATCAATCCGGGCAGCGGCAGCGGAACAGATTTCCCGAACGGTCTGGCGAATGGCGTGGAATTCGATGGCCGGTTCTACTTCTCCGCCAATGACGGCGTCCACGGAATGGAGCTGTGGAGCACCGACGGTACGGCGGCCGGAACACACATGGTCAAGGATATTAATCCGGGCGGGGGCAGCGGGATATTGCCACAGGGAAGAATTTTTTCGGCCAATGGCAAGCTGTGGTTCGCCGCCGACGATGGTGCACATGGCAATGAGCTGTGGGTTTCCGATGGCACGGAGGCCGGCACTGTGATGGTCGAAGACACCTGGGCTGGGCCCGTTGGAAGCATTCTGTGGTTTGGGTCGGCGGCCCGCTTCGGCAATTATTTCTATTATGGCGGCAGCAACGCCAGTGAAGGCGAGGAACCTTGGCGCAGCGACGGCACGGCTGAGGGCACGGACATTTTCGCCAATCTGGCCGAAGGAGCTGACCCCTCCACACCATATGGATTCACCGTTGTCGGCGATTCGCGTTTTACCGAAGGCGATGACATCGCATACCTGAATGACAGTGGTGAAACTGTCGACGCCTTGGGCGGCGATGACAAGGTCATTGGCGGCGACGGCGTGGATACGATCCACGGCGGCGCGGGCGATGACGTCCTCGTGGCCAGCATGGGCGACGACACCCTGAACGGCGGCAGTGGAAGCGACACCGCCGATTTCTCCGGCGCGCCCGTCGCGGTGACCGTGGATCTGTCCGCCCCGTCCGATCAGGCCACGGCGGTAACGAATCCGGCCACGGGCGAACACGTCACGCAACAGCTTGTCTCCATCGAAAACGTGGTTGGCAGCGCCCATGACGACACGATCACCGGCGATGCCGGCGGCAACGTGCTCGAAGGCGGCGGCGGCGACGATCACATCGATGGCGGGGCGGGCTCCGATACCGCATCCTACGCCACGGCGCCTTCCGCCGTGCGCGTCTATCTGCAGCATACCGGCATCGACACCGGCGGCGCGGGCGTGGACACGCTCACAAGCATCGAGAATCTGACGGGCTCGAACTACAATGACCGGCTGTCCGGGAGCAATGCCGCCAATACCATCGATGGCGGCGCGGGAGCCGACCGCATCAAGGGCAAGGGGGGCGATGACGTGCTCCATGGCGGAGACGGCGACGACGTGCTCTTCGGCGGCGATGGCGACGACGCGGCGAGCGGCGATGGCGGCGTGGACTACCTCTACGGCGGCGCGGGCAACGATTCCCTGCTCGGCGGCGACGGCGATGACCGGCTGATCGGCGGCGCGGGCGATGACTTCCTCTCCGGCGAGGACGGCGCGGACAAGCTCAAGGGCAAGGACGGCGCCGACGATCTGCACGGCGGCGGAGGCGGCGATACTCTGCTCGGCTACGCGGGCCGCGACACGCTTTATGGAGATGGGGGTGACGATCTCCTCTATGGCGGGCGCGACAACGACACGCTTAATGGCGGCGCGGGCGATGACAGGCTGCGCGGCAATCTGGGCGTTGACGTCCTCAATGGCGGCGATGGCGCGGACACGCTGTTCGGCGGCGGCCAGAACGACACGCTGAACGGCGGCGATGGCAATGACTGGCTGTTTGGCGAGGGCGGCGCGGACAGGCTAGACGGCGGCGCGGGCGATGATGTGCTCCTTGGCTCTGCCGACGGGGCGGTGGATACCTTCGTCTTCGCCTCTGGCCATGGCGCCGACCGGGTGCGGCAGTTCGAGGACGGCCACGACGTGATCGACCTGACGGCTTACGGCTTCGCGAGCAAGGCCGCCGCCATGGCCTTCGCCAGCCAGACCGGCTGGGGCGCTGTGAAGTTCGATCTTGCCTCCGCCCCCGGCGGCGCGGCAGGCGATGTGCTCTACATCGAGAGCATGACGCTTGGAACGGACTTCACCGAGGACGACATCATCGTCTGACAACCGCCGGCGTCAAGGGAAACACCACCGTGCGGGGGCCAGTTCCCCGCACGGTTTTTTTGCCCGCGCATGCCGGTTGAACGGTCAGGGCGCGCGCGCCGCATTGACGGCGGGCAATGGATGCTGTTGTGTCCCGGGGCGTGATGCTTTCATGTTCTCTGCCAGCCGGGTGCGGCGACAGGGGAAAGCGCGAGGGTGCTGGCCTATGGTTTTCAGGGAAATCAAATGAACATTCTCATTCCGCGTTTTGTTGACCGGCGCCATATTCGCGCCCAGGAACTGAGCCTGAAAAGCATGCTGCCCCATTTCACCACGCCGGGGCATGTGTGGAGCGTGTTTCATCATGAAGAACCCGATCCCGCCGCCGCCGCCAATCCGCGCGTCCGGCTGCGGCGGTTCGCCTCTCCGCTGCCGCCCAGATATGCCGGGGGGCAAGGCGCAAGACGCGGCGTTTTGCCCGCGAAGCTGCTCAACAGCCTGTCGAAATGGGAACTGCCGTTTCATTATCTGCAGGACGCGGATGCCATTTTCTATCCCGACGCGCGCAAGCCGGACGCCCTTGGCCTGCGCTGGCGCAAGAGGCTTGGGCGGGAGGTTCCCATCATCGCCACGCTTGAGGGGCTGGTGGGAGATGCCGCGCGCCAGAAGCATTTTTCCGCCCTCGCCGGTTACGAGGTGTTTCTGGACAAAAGCGCGCCCGCCGCGGAATGGATTTATGGCCAGGCCAGTCTGATCATCGCCATCAGCCCGCTGCTGGCGTGGCTGGCGGAGGAATATTACAGGAAACCCGTGCTCACCATCCCGCTTGGCCATGATGGCGCCATCTATCACGCGCGCGGCCGCCAGGAGCCGGAAAGGCCGCTCGTGGTCTGCGCGGGCACGCTGAACGAGAGAAAGCGCCCGGAGGTTTTCATCAGGCTGGCGAAGGCTTTTCCCGGGGCGGATTTTGTCTGGTTCGGCAATGGAGCGCTGCGGGGCCGTCTGGAAAGTGAAATGAAGCGGCAAGGCGTGACGAATCTTTCCCTGCCGGGAACGACATCACCGGAAGGACTGGCGGAGACATACCGGCGCGCTTGCGTTCATGTGCTGCCATCAAAATCCGAAGGCACGCCAAAGGTGACGCGGGAGGCCATGGCCTGCGGTCTGCCCGCCGTCATTTTTGGCAATTACGGAGCGCCCGGCGTCGAGGATGGCGTCAACGGGTTCGTCGTCTGGTCGGACGAGGAACTGGCGGACAAAACCGGACGTCTCATTGAAGACGCCGCGCTGCGGCGGGACATGGGCCAGGCGGCGGCGGAGATGGCCTCGCGCCTGACATGGGCCAGGATGGGGCCGCTGTGGGAGAAGGCCGTGCTTGAGAAGCTGGACGGGATTTGCTAGCGCATGGGGCGCAAGCTCCGTTCCCCGCCGAAAGCCGCCGTTTCATGTCCCGTTATCTCTACATGCCGATGGAAATCGCCGCGCGCGAGATGGATTCGCGGCTGCTGACGGCGCTTTTCGCGGCGCGCGAGGGCGTTGAGACCATTCTGGGGCAGAAGTGGCTGCTGCAAAGAAACATCGCTCATGTGCCCCGTGGCGTGTGGATGTTCAAGACGCTGATGCCGGGCGACGCCATCTACATGCGCAAGGCGCGCGAACTGGGCCACAGGGTCTGCGCCATTGACGAGGAAGTAACCGGCCTGGGTGAAGGCTGCGGAGGCTTGCGCTGGGTGGCCAGGGAGGCCATCGGCAATTGCGACAGGCTGTTCTGCCTGGGGCAGGCGCACGCGGACGCGCTGGCGGCGGTCTATCCGGGGCATGTGGAGAAATGCGCCATCACCGGCAACCCGCGCTGGGATCTGCTGCGCGAGGAACTGCGCGGCTATTACGCCGGTCAGGCGGACGACATCCGCAAGCGGCATGGCCGGTTCATTCTCTACAACACCAATTCCGGGCTGGCCAATTCGGCCAACAAGTCCGCCGACAGATTCATCGAGGGGCTGTTCCGCGACGGGCGGCTGGACGCATCAAGGCCGGAGGACGTGCGTCTGGCGGAGGACTACAAGACGTTCAGTCTGGAGAACATCGAGGCGGCGCGCGCCATCGTGCGGCGGCTGGCGCGGGCCTTTCCCGATACCCTGATCATCGTGCGCCCGCACCCGATCGAGAAGCTGGAAACTTACAGCGAGGCCCTGCGCGATCTGCCCAATGTGGAATTCCATGCGGGCGGCGCGGCGGCGCCGTGGATTCTGGCCTCCCGTCTTCTGGTGCACACGAGCTGCTCGACCGGCGTGGAGGCCTTCGCCCTGGGCGTGCCCTCCATCAGCTTCGATGCATCGCGCAACATCATGAATGACGAATTCCTGCTCTCCGGCCGGGTCAGCCGCCGCACCGGCGATCTGGACGAGCTGGTGCGCTGGGCGGGAGAGGTTTTGCAAGGGCGCGCTGATCCGGACGCATGGCGCACGCGGGAGATGGTGAAGACCTTTCACCGGTTCTTCGCCGCCCAGGAGGGGCCCCTGGCGGCGGAGAGGATCGCCGCCGAAATCGCCGCCCTTGCGCCGCGAAATGATGCGCCCGCCTGGAAGCCCTCCCTGCTCTTCCGCCGCTGGCGCTGGCGCAAGGCGTTCCAGAAATCCATTTTTCCCGATGTTTCCGCCGCCCGGCTGCAAGGGAGGCTGGAAGGCATCGCCGCCCTGGCCGGGCTGCCCGCGCCGCGCGCCCGGCGCATCGGGCGGGCCATGTATCACCTGCAACCCTGAAGGACTGAATCCGAGATGAAAAACGTGCTTGTCACCGGCGCCGGCGGGTTCATCGGCTCGCATCTGACGGAGCTTCTGCATGCCGAGGGGCTCAATGTGCGGGCGCTGGCGCAATACAACTCCTTCAACAGCTGGGGCTGGCTGGAAGAGGCCGGCTGCCGCGACGACATCGAGATCGTCAGCGGAGACGTGCGCGATCCGGCCTTCTGCCGCGATATCGTGGATGGCGTTGACACGGTGTTTCATCTGGCGGCGCTGATCGCCATTCCCTTCTCCTACGCCGCGCCGGACAGCTATGTGGACACCAACATCAGGGGCACGCTGAACATCTGCCAGGCGGCGCGCGCGCACGGGGCGAAGGTCATTCACACCTCCACCAGCGAGGTCTATGGCACGGCGCGATACGTGCCCATCGACGAAAAGCACCCGCTTCAGCCGCAATCGCCTTACAGCGCCACGAAGATCGCCGCCGACGCCATGGCCATGAGCTTTCACAACAGCTTCGGCCTGCCGGTGGTGGTGGCGCGGCCCTTCAACACTTATGGCCCGCGCCAGTCGGCCCGCGCCGTCATCCCCACCATCATCACCCAGATCGCCAGCGGCGCGAAGACCATCAAGCTGGGCGATGTGACGCCGACGCGCGATTTCAACTACGTCACCGACACCTGCCGGGGCTTTCTGGCCTTGGCGCGCTGCGAGGAGGCGGTGGGCAGGACGGTCAACATCGGCTCCGGCGAGGAGATTTCGGTGGGCGATACCCTGAATCTCATCAGGGAGCTGATGGGCGCGGACGTGACCTTCGAGACGGATGAACAGAGGCTGCGGCCGGAAAAATCCGAAGTCTTCCGGCTGTGCTGCGACAACACCCTGATGAAGTCGCTCACCGGGTTCACCCATGAATATGATATCCGCAGGGGGCTTCGGGAGACCATTGACTGGATAACCAGGCCGGAGAATCTGGCGCGCTACAAGGCGGATATCTACAACGTCTGAGGTGGCCCGCGAGGGCTTGCGCCATTGCCCGCAATCCCGCGCGCCTGTATACCGGCGGTGCAAACGGGCACGAGGAGAAAGCATGACGTCTGTGGCGCAGCGCATCATTGCCGCGGTTTCCGAAGTCGCGGGGGGCGGCGCGCCGCTGCATGCGCCGGTGTTCCGGGGCAATGAACAGGCCTATGTGGATGACGCCATAGCCAGCACGTTCGTCTCCTCCGTCGGCGCCCATGTCACGCGCTTCGAGCAGGAGCTGGCCGCCTTCACCGGGGCAAAAGCCGCCGTCGCGGTGGTCAACGGCACGGCGGCCCTGCATGTGGCGCTGCTGATGGCGGGCGTGCGGCGCGGGGACGAGGTGATCGTTCCGGCATTGACCTTCATCGCCACGGCCAACGCGGTGAGCTATTGCGGGGCCAGCCCGCATTTCGCCGACAGCGAACCCGGCCACGGAGGGCTTTGCCCGCAACGGCTGCGCGCCCATCTGGAGGAAATCAGCGACATCCGCGATGGCCTGTGCGTCAACCGCGAGACGGGGCGCGTCATCCGGGCCATGGTTCCGGTGCATGTCTTCGGCCATCCGGCGCGGATGGACGAACTCATGCGGGTGGCGGAGGATTTTCATCTGGCCGTGGTGGAAGACGCCGCCGAATCCCTGGGCAGCCGCATGGGCGGGCGGCACACGGGCACTTCCGGTCTGGCGGGGGCGCTGAGCTTCAACGGAAACAAGATCATCACCACCGGCGGCGGCGGGGCCATTCTGTTCAATGACGTTCAGCTTGCGGCGCGGGCCAGACACCTGACGACGACCGCCAAGGTTCCCCATCCCTGGGAATACCGCCATGACGCGATCGGCTTCAATTACCGCATGCCCAATCTCAACGCCGCCCTGGGGTGCGCGCAGCTGGAGGCGCTGGAGGACATGCTGCGCTCCAAGCGGGCGCTGCACGAGCGATACAGCCGGGCCTTCGCGGATGTGGAGGGGGTGTCCCTGATGGACGAGCCGGACGGCTGCGAGAGCAATTTCTGGCTGCAAACCCTTGTGCTGGACGAAGGGCTGGAGGATCAAAGGGACGGCATTCTCGAAGCGCTGAACGCGGCGGGCTTCATGTCGCGCCCGGTGTGGGGGCTGCTCAGCGAACAGCCGCCCCATGCCGGGGCGCCGCGTGCGGATCTGGACGTGGCCCATTCGCTGGCGCGTCGGATCATCAACATCCCCAGCAGCGCCTATCTGGGAGAAGACGCATGAGCGGGCGGAAAATCTGCGTGGTGACGGGATCGCGGGCCGAATACGGCCTGTTGCGCCCGGTAATGGAGGAAATCCGCGACGATGCGGCGCTCGATCTGCAAATCGCGGTCACCGGGATGCACCTGTCGCCGGAATTCGGCCTGACATACCGTGAAATCGAAACGGACGGATTTGTCATCAACGAAAAGGTGGAGATGCTGCTGTCGTCCGACACCCGCGTGGCGGTGGCCAAGTCCACCGGGCTGGGGCTCATTGGTTTCGCGGATGCTTTCGCGCGCCTTGATCCCGATGTCGTGGTGGTGCTGGGCGACCGCTTCGAGATTCTGGCCGCCGCGCAGGCCGCCTTCTTTCTCGGCATTCCGCTGGCGCATCTGAACGGCGGCGAGGTGACGGAAGGCGCGATCGACGACACCATCCGCCATTGCATCACCAAGATGGCGCGGGTGCATTTCGCCGCCGCCGAGTCTTACCGGCGGCGCATCATCCAGCTTGGCGAGCCGCCCGAAAATGTGTTCAACGTGGGCGATACGGCGCTGGACAACATCCGCAAGCTGCCGCTGATGCGCGCGGCGGACATCCGCCGCGAATGCGGCCTGCCACAGGACAAGCCCTATTTCCTGGTGACCTGGCATCCCGTGACGCAGGGCGGGCATGACGCGGCGCGGGACATGCGCGCCCTGCTGGCGGCGCTGGACGCTTTTCCCGGTCATTCCGTGCTGATAACCGAATCCAATGCCGACATGGGCGGGCGCGCCATCAACGAGCTGGCGCGGGCATATGCGGCGGCCAGCGGCGGGCGCGCGCGCTGCGTGACATCCTTGGGGCACCTGCGATACCTGAGCGCCATGAAGCATTGCGCCGCCGTCATCGGCAATTCCTCGTCGGGCATCATCGAGGCGCCGGCGCTGAAGGTAGCGACCGTCAACATCGGCGCGCGCCAGAAGGGGCGGCTGATGGCCTCATCCGTCATCAACTGCCCCCGGGCCGATACGGCGCAAATCGTGGAGGCCATCAGGCGGGCGCTGGATGCCGGTTTTCAGGCCCGATTGCCCGATACCGTCTCGCTCTATGGCGAGGCGGACGCCGCGCGGCGCATCCGCGATATACTCAAGACCATGGACATCACGAAGGGCGCGGCCAAGCGGTTCCATGACCTTCCGGGAGAGGATCAGGGCGCATGAACAGAAAAGAGGATGGCGTCTTCATCATCGCCGAGGCCGGGGTCAATCACAACGGCTCGCTGGACATGGCGAAACGGCTGGCGGGCGCGGCCAGGGATGCCGGGGCCGATGCGGTGAAGTTTCAGACCTTCCGCGCCGAAGCGGTCATCAGCGCGCGGGCGCAAAAGGCGGGTTATCAGAAACAGGCCACCGGAGCGGATGAAAGCCAGCTGGAGATGGTGCGCAAGCTGGAGCTGAGCTTCGATGAACACAGGGCGCTGCGCCAACATTGCGCGGACACCGGCATCCTTTATCTGTCCACGCCCTTCGATCTGGCCAGCGCGGATTTTCTCATCGATGAACTTGATCTGCCGCTCATCAAGCTGCCCTCCGGCGAGATCACCAACGCGCCGCTGCTGCTGCGCGTGGCGCGCGCCGGGCGGCCAGTGATTCTCTCCACCGGCATGAGCACACTGGGCGACATCGAGGAGGCGCTGGGCGTGCTGGCCTTCGGTTATGGCGGCGGAGATGCACCCTCCCGGGCCGCCTTCCGGGAGGCCTGGAGCGATCCGAAGACGCGCCGGGGGCTGCAAGGCAAGGTGACCTTGCTGCATTGCACGACGGAATATCCCGCCCCCTTCGCCGATGTGCATCTGCCGGTCATGGAGCTTCTGGAGGCGGCCTTCGGCCTGCCCGCGGGCTATTCGGATCACACGCCGGGCATCGCCGTGCCCATCGCGGCGGCAGCGCGCGGGGCGAAGGTGATCGAAAAGCATTTCACGCTGGACAGAACCCTGCCCGGGCCGGATCACGCCGCTTCCCTGGAGCCCGATGAACTGGCCGCCATGGTGCGCGCCATCCGCGAGGTGGAACAGGCCATGCGGCCGGGGCTGAAGGTGCCCGCCCCGGCGGAGGCGGCGAACGCGCGCATCGCCCGCAAGAGCCTGGTGGCGGCGCGCGACATCCGCGAGGGAGAGGCCTTCAGCGAGGACAACCTCACCGCCAAGCGGCCGGCGGAGGGCCTCTCGCCCATGTCTTACTGGGATCTGCTGGGCCGGAGGGCGAAACGGGATTACGCGGCGGATGAAGGGATCGGCGAAGATGAGATATTGTCGTGAAAGGCACGCAAACACCCGCGAGTGCAAGGAGGGCGCGCCATGGGGCTGAAACTCGTGATGCTCGGCGCGGGCGGCCATGCGGCCAGCCTGATGGAAACGGCCACGGCCTGCGGGGCCTTTTCGCGCATCGTTTTCGTTGATCCGGAGAAGGCGGGAGAGACTTTCATGGGCTGTCCGGTTGTTTCTTCCGCGCCGGATGAACATGCTGAAGGCAGCGTGCGTTTCTTCGCCGCCATCGGGGACAATGCGAGACGCCAGCGGGCGGTCAATGAACTGCGCAACGCCCTGCCGGATGCGCGGTTCGCCATATTGCGGCATCCCTCAAGCTCCGTTTCGTCCTTTGCGCAAATCGCCCCGGGCACCGCAATCATGCAGAACGCGGTGGCGGGAGCCGGAGCCCGCATCGGCGCGCATTGCATCGTCAACAGCGCGGCCATCGTGGAGCACAATGTCGTCATGGAATCGTTTTCCTCCCTTGCTCCGGGAGCGGTCACGGGCGGAGGGTGCCGGATTGGCAAACGGGCCGCCGTGTGCATCGGCGCGGTGTTGCGCCATGGCGTGAACATCGGGGAGGATGCCATACTCGGCGCGAACTCCTATGCGCACGGAGATATTCCGCCACGCACGACAGCTCTTGGTTCTCCGGCGCGGGTTGCCGGAAAGCGCGAAAAAGGCGATCCCTATTTGTGATTCACAACCGGCAGGCGGAGAACACCAATGAAAAAAATCCGCGACATTCTCGTCTCCCCCGATGACAGCCTGATGAATGTTATCGCGCGCATCGACAGGGGGGCCTTGCGCATCGCGCTTGTGGCGGACGATGCGGGGCGGCTGCTGGGGGCGGTGACCGACGGGGATATCCGCCGGGGGCTGTTGCGC
>JALUFY010000215.1 GCA_027051995.1 Hyphomicrobiales bacterium | reverse complement strand
CGTCTCGGACGCCATCGTCACCCCCGGCCGGGGCCTGCGCGAGCTGCTGGAGAAGCACGGGCTGAAAAAGTATTTCTCCTCCTTCGCCTTTTCCGACGAGGTGGGCCGCTCCAAGCCCGACAGGGCCATGTTCGATCATGTGTGCAGGGAACTGGGGGTGGACGTGCGCGAGATCGTCCATGTGGGCGACCGCGACCACAACGACATCAAGGGCCCGCAGGCGCTGGGGGCGAAGGGCGTTCTGTTCACCGCCACGCGCGATGACGACAAGGACAACACCTCGGCGGACGCCATCTGCGAGCGCCATGCCGATCTGCCGGGAATCATCGATGCGCTGGCGGCGCAGGACGCCTGAACCGGGAAAGGATGAACGGATGAGCGAAAAACTGCATTTTCTGGTGGTGGACGGCTACGCGAAGGCGGGGCGCGAAGACCTCGAAGCCGGCGGGGCCTCCTCCGGCGGGGCGCTTTATGAACGCATGCTCAGGGAGATCGCCCCGGGCTGCGCGGTGGATGTGATCCATCCCGCCGATCCCGGCGCGGAGCTGCCAAGGGGAGCCGCTCTGGCCGATTATGACGGCGTGGCCTGGTCTGGCTCGTCCCTGACCATCTACGCGGGCACCCCGGACGTGGAGGCGCAGATCGCTTTCGCCCGCGCGGTCTTCGCCTCCGGCACGCCGCAATTCGGCTCATGCTGGGCCGCCCAGGTGGCGGTGGCCGCCGCCGGCGGCGATTGCGCCAAAAACCCCAGGGGGCGGGAGATGTTCATCGCCCGCAAGATCCGCCTGACGAAAGAAGGGCGCGGCCATCCGATGTATATTGGCAAGAAGAGCGTCTTCGACGGCTGGATCAGCCATGACGACGAGATCACCCATCTGCCGCCCAACGCCGTTTTGCTGGCCACCAATGATTTCACCCGCGTGCAGGCGGTGGCCGTGACGCTGGACGGCGGAGCCTTCTGGGCCCTGCAATATCATCCCGAATACAGCGTGCATGAAATGGCGCGCCTGGTGCATTGCCGCAAGGCGAAGCTGGTGGAGCTGGGCCTGATGCCGGATATGGAGACGGCGGCGCGCTTCGTCGATGATCTGGAAGCCCTGCATGACGATCCGGACAACAGCGTCCTGCGCTTCAGGTTCGCCATCGACGAGGACATCCTTGACACGGATATCCGCCACGCGGAGGTGCGCAACTGGATAGAGCGGCTCGTCTGGCCCGCCAAACTGCGCCGCGCCTGAGCCGCTCCGGCCACGAACAGAAAAAAACGGGACGCGAGGCGGGCATGCCTCGCGTCCCGGCCCGCTGACTCCGGCATCAGCCTGGAGTTGCGGCGGCAAGCCGGTTACAGCAGCAGACCGTAAATCTCCTCCACCTGCCGCCAGTCTTCGCTCTGCGGATTTTTCATCTCCGGATTGACCGCCTTGAAGACCCTGGCCAGCGAAACGGTCATGCCTCCGGCCAGGGCCGGCAGCATCTCCTCCACGTCCGCGCCGATGGCCAGATCCATCGGAGGCAGCTTGGCCAGATGGGCGAGAATGTCCTCCACCGGCAGTTCCTCGTCCATCTTGCGGAAGACCTGCATGTTCTCCTGCAATCCCCTGGTCAGCGGCACATCGGCCTCCGTGATGACATCGCGGCCGTTCATCCGCGCGATGCGCTGGGCCATGAGCAGCAGGTCATGAAGCCGCTCGTTGATGAAATCGTCCAGCCGCTTGATGTCGGACTTGTCGATATCCAGCGAGGCGGCTTCGCGGAACAGCTTCTCCAGATGTTTTACACCCATTACCATGATTGTTCTCCCTTCCTGTCAGCCGTTCAGCGCCTTGCGGGCGGCCAGGGCGATGACGATCAGCGTCCAGCCCTGCATGATCAGCTCGATGGACACCATCATGCCGATGAGCCACAGCGCCGAAACCGGCAGGGTGGCGATGACATAGGCCCCGAAGCCCAGGTTGATCAGGCCGAACAGGCCATGCCACAGCCAGCTCCAGCCCCTGGAGCGGTTCTTCCAGGCCTGAACGAGGCGGATGACGCCGATGACCATGAAAAACGAGGCGATGAAGATGGTCAGGGCCAGCGAGGCGGCCAGCGGATCGATGAAGATCAGCACCGAGGTGATGATATAGACAAGGCCGATGAGCAGGTTGGAGATGCGCAGCGACCAGCCCTTGTCCTTTTCGGTGAAGGTCTGCACGAGCTGAAGAATGCCCGCCGCCCCCATGAAGCCGCCGAAGAGATAGACCGAGGCCAGGGTGGTCAGCCCGGCCAGCGCCAGGGCGATGCCGCCCAGCAGCACGGTGACGATGCCCTGCGCCAGAATCCAGCCCCAGTGCAGGGGATATTCATGCGCCTGTCCCGAAGTCTCAGGCGCGGTGTTTTCCGTTGTCATGTTCGTGTCCTTTCATCGCGGCCGGGCAAGGAGATTCCGTCCCCGGAAAAAGGCGTCATCCCTTGCCCGAAGCCGCGTCAGTTCGATTTTTTTCAAAAGACTCCCGCCTGTTCAAATGAAGCGGAAGAGTGCTTTGCTTCCCAGGATACGGCCCGGGGCCGTCTTCATGCCTTGCATGTGTTGCCGGTGTTTGCAGGTTTCAAGACATGCGGGGAAAAATTGTTTGCATCCGTCCGGAACAAGCAAGGCGTTGTCCATGTTCATTCAAATGAACTGGCGGAAAGGCGGAAAACGGCTTGCGGAAGCGGGCGGGCCGCGTCCTCGTCACATCTGTGTCAGCTTCAGCTCGATGCGGCGGTTTTTCGCCTTGGCTTCGGGGGTGTCCGCCGGGTCGATGGGGTGGAATTCGCCAAAGCCGGTGGCCGCCAGCCTGTCCGCCGGCACGCCTTGCGTAATGAGGAATTTCACCACGGAAATGGCGCGGGCCGATGACAGTTCCCAGTTGGACTTGAATTTCGGCGTGTTGATGGGATCGGAATCGGTGTGCCCATCGACGCGCAAAATCCAGTTGATGTCCGGCGGAATGACCTTCGTCAGGCCGAGGATGGCCGCAGCGATCTTGGCCAGCTCCGCCTTGCCCTGAGGGGTCAGCTCCGCCTTGCCTTTTGGAAACAGCACCTCCGATTGCAGAACGAAGCGGTCGCCCACCACGCGGATATCGGCGCGCCGCGAGAGGATGCGCCGCAGACGGCCGAAGAACTCCGAGCGGTAGCGCGCCAACTCCTGCACGCGCCGGGCCAGGGCGGCGTTGAGCCGCTTGCCGAGATTGGCGATCTGCGCCTTGGATTCCCTGTCGCGCTTTTCCGAGGCCTCCAGCGCCGAGTTGAGCAGGGCCACCTGGCGGCGCAGGGCGGCGATCTGCTGGTTGAGCAGTTCCACCTGCGCCAGCGCCTCGGCGGAGATTTTCTTTTCCGCGTTCAGCTTCTCCGTCAGCGAGCTGACCAGCGAGCCGGCCTTGCCCTGCTTGCCCTGCAGGTCGTTGAGCAGTATTTGCAGGGAGGCGGATTTCTTCTTTTCAGCCTTCAGATCGTCACCGAGGGCGGCCAGCGTCGATTCCAGCGCCGTCTTGGCCGATTTCTCCAGCGCCAGAAGCTCCG
>JALUFY010000214.1 GCA_027051995.1 Hyphomicrobiales bacterium | reverse complement strand
CAATCCGCATTTGCGCGCGCATGACGGCCTGCTCGTCCAGCCCGGCGTCATGGCCGTTCCGAGCCGTCTTCCGGGGCCTGTTCTTCAACAGCGACAACGGCGCGAGCAGGAAGGACAGAAGGCGCTTGACCATACTGATGAAGATGAGAACTACAAATGCTATTGTCCAGATTATTCCTGATACCCCGCCGCCGGAAAACATGCCGGGACGCTCCGGCACGGGCGGCAGCTTGTGCAGCCCGCCGATCAGCATGAGCATTTTCAACCCGTCCTTGCTCAACGGAAGGTATCGCTCCGAACTGCCGATATAGCCCACCCATTCGCCGCCGGAGAAGCGGTTGAACTTGTAGCCGAGATCGATATAGCGGCCATCCTTGCGGCGCAGGAGGGGGATATCCGGCAGATCCTTGACCTTGACCAGCTTTTCGCTGCTGCCGGGAATCGGGATCACGATGGGGATGCGGACGCGCGCGTTCGCCTGATTGGCTCCAAACAGGGCCAGCATGACGGCCAGCAGCATGGCGAAAACGGATGTGCGCATTTTTCTCCCCTCTCGTTTCCGGTTTGCGCAGGTTTGCCTGTCAAGAAACGCGAAAACGTCTTAACGCTGGGGTAATGCGGTCATGAATCGTTGATTCAAATACCGGATTTCACGGTTTCTGGTTAACATCATATTGCGGAGAAGCCGCCGCATTGCGGGAAGGGGGCGCTGGCTTGACTTATATCAAAGCGGGAAGACCCCGATGGCGTCTTGATGACGGCCCGCAGATGATAATTTCCGGGGAATGACGTGATGAACATCGACATACCGCAGGTCATGGTGCCCTCCATGAACGCCACCCACGCCGAGGAAGTGGAGATCGTCCGCCAGCTCGCGGCGGCGCTTCGGACGGATGACGAAGCGGCCCTGGAAGAGGCGGCCAAAGCCTTTGCGGAGCATGTGGAAGTGCATTTCACCCGCGAGGAAGACAACATGCGGGCGCATCATTTTCCGCCCTATCCCATTCACAAGAGCGAGCATGACCGCATGCGCGCCATCGTGCGCGAGCTGTGCGCCGGGTGGAGGACGCCGGAAGGCCGCGCCGCGCTGGCCCGCTTCGTCAACGAGGAGTTCCCCGCCTGGCTGGTGCAGCATGTCTCGACCCTGGATACGGTGACGGCGCAGTATCTGGCCATGCAAGGCGTGGAATGACGCTTGCGCATGTGGCGGCAGGCAATTATGTGTGAGGCCAAGGAGACACGCTCATGGCCATCCGCAAGATCATCACGCCGCCCAATCCGCTGCTGAAGAAGCCTTCCCTGCTGGTGGAGGAGGTGGACGGGCGCATCCGGGCGCTGGTGAACGACATGTTCGAGACCATGTATGACGCCCCCGGCATCGGCCTGGCCGCCGTGCAGGTGGGCGAGCCGCTTTCCGTCATCGTCATGGACACCGCCAAGGAAGACGAAGAGCCGCGCCCCAGGGCGCTGATCAATCCGCGCATCGTCTGGGCGGCCGAGGAGGAGCGCGAATACGAGGAAGGCTGCCTGTCGGTGCCCGACATCTATGACAAGGTGGTCCGCCCGGCGCGGGTGAAGGTGCGCTATCTCGATCTGGACGGACAGCCGCGCGAAGAGGAATTCGCGGACATGGACGCCACCTGCGTGCAGCACGAGATCGACCACACCAAGGGCATTCTGTTCATCGACTATCTGGGACGGCTGAAGCGCGAGCGCTACCTGAAAAAGGTCATCAAGAAGGCGAAACAGGCGCAGGAGGCCTGAGATCGTGCGGATCGTCTTCATGGGCTCGCCGGATTTCGCCACGCCGCTGTTGCGTGCCCTGCATGATGGCGGGCACGAGATCGTTGCCGTCTATTCGCAGCCGCCCCGCCCCGCCGGGCGCGGCAAGAAGCCCAGGCCGACGCCGGTGCACAAGCTGGCCGAAGAACTGGGCATTCCCGTGCATACGCCAAAAAGCCTGAAATCCGCCGAGGAACAGGCGCGCTTCGCCGCTCTCGGGGCTGACGCCGGGGTCGTCGCGGCCTACGGGCTGATTTTGCCCGGGGCGGTGCTGGAAGCGCCGCGATACGGCTGCTTCAACCTGCATGCCTCGCTGCTGCCGCGCTGGCGGGGGGCGGCGCCCATCCACCGCGCCGTCATGGCGGGCGATGAGACAACCGGCGTCTGCGTGATGAAAATGGACGAAGGGCTGGACACAGGCGCTGTCTGTTCCCGCGCGGAGGTGCCCATAAGCGAATCGGACACCACGGGCGATGTGCATGACAGACTTGCGCGAACCGGGGCGGCCCTGATGCTGGAGGCCATGAACCGGCTGGAAGAGAACGGCGAACTGGAATGCCGCGCGCAGCCGCGCGAAGGGGTGACATACGCGGAGAAAATCTCCAAGGCGGAGGCGCGGATTGATTTTTCACAGCCCGCGCGGCGGGTGCTGGCGCGGATTCACGGCCTCTCGCCCTGGCCCGGCGCATGGCTGGAGCTGCCCGGGGCGAAGGGGCCGGAAAGAGTGAAAATCCTGCGCGCCGAGCTGGCGGACGGCGCGGGCGCGGCGGGCGAAATCCTTGATGACGATCTGGCCATCGCATGCGGGCGCGGGGCCATCCGCCCGCTCATCGTGCAGCCCGCCGGCAAGGGGGCGATGACGCGCGAAGCCTTCCTGCGGGGGCGCGCCATCGCGCCGGGAACGCGCATCGAGAGCGCCTGAACATGCCGCGATACCTGATCACCGTGGAATACGACGGCGGGCCCTTCGTCGGCTGGCAGCGGCAGGACAACGGCCCGTCCGTGCAGGGGGCGCTGGAAGAGGCGCTGAAGAAGCTGACCGGCGCGGCGGTGCTGGTGCAGGGCGCGGGGCGCACCGACGCGGGCGTGCATGCGCTGGGCCAGGCGGCGCATTTCGATCTGGCGCGCGCATGGCCGGCCTACAAGATCCGCGACGGGCTGAATTTTCACCTGCGCCCGGCTCCGGTGGCGGTGCTGGAGGCCCGGGAGGTGGCGGATGACTTTCACGCCCGTTTCTCGGCCATCCAGCGGCATTATCTCTACCGCATCCTGAACCGGCGCGCGCCGCCCGCCGTGATGCGCGGAAAGGTCTGGCACGTGCCCGTGCCGCTGGACGAGGCGGCCATGCACGCGGCGGCGCAGGCGCTGGCGGGCCTGCATGACTTCACCACCTTCCGCGCCTCGCGCTGCCAGGCGAAATCGCCGGTGCGCGACATCGGCGAAATCGCCGTGACGCGAAAGGGCGAGGAGATTCATCTGCGGGTGTCGGCGCGCTCCTTCCTGCACAACCAGATCCGCTCCATCGCCGGATCGCTGAAGCTGGTGGGCGAGGGCCGCTGGGCGGTGGAGAACATCGGCCGGGCGCTGGCAGCGCGGGACCGCAAGGCCTGCGGCCCGGTGGCCCCGCCGGAGGGGCTTTATCTGACGCGGGTGGATTACTGACCGCGCCTGGGGGGCCGGGCGGGCCGGACCGTCAGGCGAACAGGCGGAAGATGGCCAGCGAGATGACCAGATCCATAAGCACCAGCATGACGGCGGTCAGGGG